>JAFTIE010000172.1 GCA_017457065.1 Lentisphaeria bacterium | reverse complement strand
TTCCCGGACCCAATACTGTTGAAGCGTTGCGCTTCGGGATCGACCGCGGAGCGGCGGGGGCAGCACGGGAGCTCATTGAAGCCTGTGAGAAGTGTTACGGAAAATTCAACAAGATCGTCACAGGGGGCGATGCCGAATTTTTCGCTCTCGCCCTTGATCTGCCTGCGGCGCCTGTGGATTTTACTTTGCGTGGCGTACTCCGAATCGCCCGAGCTCATTGCTGATGTGATCCATTCTGAAGTCCAGCTTATTGGGGACTTCAACGCTTTCGGGGGCGATTTTTTCGCCCCTTTTCTCTGCTTTGGCACACTGGATCGCAACATAAAGATTGGAAAGAGCCCCCTCCCCTTCCCTGAGCTGGGGCACCTCAAGACCGCCATTTTCCATAAGGATCGCTTCAGCCTCTTCGGGGCGTCCCAGATTGAGAAGAGCTGTAATAAGGAAGATCTTGTTCATGGCGATAGCTTGAAGATCCGCAGGGAGCTTTTCGTAACACTCAAGGACCTCTTTGAAATACTCCCCTTCGCACATTGCCTGTAATCCCTCACGGACCAACGTGGCATCGCAGCTCTTCATCCCTGCCTGAAACGCCTTGACACAGCCTGCAAAATCCTGTTTGCAGCGCCGGGTGTTGGCGACGGCGTAGGCAAGAACGGCACTTGTTTCAATATCTCCTGAACGCAGGAAAAGTTCTTCGGCACGGTCGTACTCCTTGCGGAAATAGCAGCAAAGTCCCAGCTGAAAATCTCTCAGGGGGCTTTGGGGAGCCTTTTCAAGAAGTTCACAAAACTCATCCTGAACCATAAATGAGGGGGGCGGCGTCACCATATCCCAGCAGGGCATTTCCCCTTTTTCAAGAAGCTCCTGCCAGATGGCAACTTCAGGATCATCTGAGTCAAAGTCAAGGTGAGGCGCAAAGGAGCTGCCCTTTCCGCAGCGTGCCTTTTCCACACCTCCCCATCCGGAGCCCCGGTAAACGACCTCTTCGGCGCTTTGGAGTGCAAAGACTTCTTTGGTTTCAACAAGCATATCTTCAAGGAGTTGCCGGGGGAGAGTTTCTTCAAGGCGGGCGGCTGTTTCGGCTTTCGCCTCTTCCCAGCTGCCGTGGATCTTGTCAGGATCGGTCTGCAAAGGTCCGTAAGCCTCCACCCACTCCCATGCGGTGCGGGGGGGCATTGGGAGACACTCAAGCTGGGTATTGCCAAGCCCCGCCTGGATCTCCACATAGGGGCGTCCTTCGGCGGAGGTCAACCGCTTCTGCCAGTTCAATCCCCCGGAGGAGCGTCCCCAGACAAAGAGTTTCCGCCCTTTCAGACGGTCGGTGGAGCACTGGCAAAGCCCCCATCCGTCGCCGTAGAGAGCGGCTTCAAATTTCCGTTCACGGTCGGTGATCTGAAAGAAATGGTCCTTGCAGACAGGGTAATTTTTTGGGTAGCTGCAATCGTATCCGTCAGGAGAAGGCAGTTCCACCCGCCGCAGGATGTGTTCAAAGTTGCTGATGTAGGTATTGGCGAAAGAGTGGGTCGCAGGAGTCACGACCCGCAGATCGTCTCCCTCATCCACGGCGATATTGGACCACCAGTACATAGGAATGACCTTATTGTGGTGGTTGTGGATCCTGACACGCATAAAGAGGAAACGGGAATCCTCCGGAAGGAAGAACTCCATCTGGTAAGCCACGGCATTTTCACGGCTCAGCTCATACATCCGCAGCACCGGTGCCCCCTTGTAGGAGCGTGCCCGTGCCGCAAACATGGGACGGCAGGTACGGGCATGGTGTCCCCGGGTGCCGATATTCCACTCCACGCCCCCGGAGCACCAGGCGTTGCAGATGGCAAGGTTGCCGGGTTTGACCACCGGATTTTCGGTCAGCAGATCCCGTTTTTTCTCCTTGTCATACAAAGACCAGAGCCTTCCCCCCAGATCGGGGATGAAGGTGGCTTTAAGGTAATCGTTCTCAAGAACCGCCGTTTTCCACACCTGAGGGCGCATTTCGGTGTTGTAGCGGTCCTGAAGTTTGGAAGGCAGTGCATTGGTCCGCAGACCGTAACCGATAAAGAGTCCGGCTTCGTCGCCGGTATCGTAGTCCAGATTGAAGCTGAGAGCATTCCGCATGGCGGGCATGGGGGACTCCCCGGAAAGATCCACACTGGGGATGATTTTTTCTTCAAAACGCAGTTCTGTCATTTTATCACCTTGCAAATTTGATTTGTATCCTTTTCTTATAATATACCACGCTTTAGCGACAAAACAAGAACATATTGTACAAAAACATCTGCCTTATTGTACACAATTATCAAATCCCGCTTTGAGAGTTTGGGAATTGCCGGAAAGGGCAGAAAAAGTACGCTCCTTCTTCTGTTGCTCCCGCAGGAGTCTTTGCCGACTGCGGCTTTGATAAGCCGAATCCCCCAAATGTACCTCTCCAATGGGTACACCCTGCCTATTACCGGTCAAGGGACTTTATTCCATTAAAAACGGAGCTTTCCAGCTCCGCCGTCCCGTGAAAAATCCTTCATAGGCACAGTTCTATGAGTACTTTGCTGCTTCAGGAAGGCAGATGACTCGCTCTCTGACTGTTAAATAATAAAGGGAGTGAAAAATCTTTCAAAATTATTTAATTGTGTTAACTTTTTATTTGTAAAGGTGTTATGCTTATAACTCCCCTCTGCCGGAAGGGGGGATATAGAAAAACTTCTTTGAAAAAAGTCTCTATATGGTGTATTTTATAATAACGGAGGTAATTTCAAAAGTCATTCAAAAAATGACAAAGATGCCATTCGCAAAGAGCTGTAAAGGGTAGTTTGAGGCTGCTACCTGCAAGGTAACAGCCGAAAACGCTCCCTTTATCAGATCGAAGCGAGGGCGCTTTGACAAT
>JAFTIE010000017.1 GCA_017457065.1 Lentisphaeria bacterium | reverse complement strand
CCTCCAGACGCAGATCGGAACCGTTGGGGGAGTTGAGCAGGATCAGATTCAGCTCTTTTCCGCCCCCGGTGCAGACCACGGAGCCTTTGGAGCCCAGACTTCCCCCATTGCAGAACGCCATGGGGCAGGGAGCGGCACGCAGTGCTTCTTTGACTTTTTTGTACCAGCACCCGAGACCCTTGAGTTTGGCAACGCTCAGGGGATCGATGGTGCCGTCAGGGGCAGGACCTGCGTTGAGAAGGAAGTTTCCGCCCAAAGCGGTATAGAGAGCGATCTTGCGCTCCAGATTGCGTGTGGAGTAGAATGCGCCGTTCTCTCTGTATCCCCAGCTGTGCATGCAGAGGGATTCACAAGCCTCCACCGGCTTGCTGAAAGGGGTGATGTCATCGTGGTACTGACGCTCCGGAGTTGAGTAATCCCCCGGACCGTAGCCCCGGTTGTTGACAACGGCGGCGCTCTGAAGAGAACGGATCAGCTCGTGGACCGAAAGATCAACGGCTTCAGGCACATTCATATCCCACCAGATGCCGTGGAGTTTTCCGTAATTGGAACAGAGTTCGGCGATCTGTTTTTTGAGGAATCTCATGTACGCTTCAAAGTTGTGGTGGGCCGGATCTGTTGTGATCTCATGGTGACGCCCCAGATTGGGGTATGCCTTGTGGTGCCAGTCCACACAGGAGTAGTAGAACTCCAGAGGGAAATCCCGCTTGTGACACTCATTGGCAAGCATGGCGCAGACATCCTTGCCGTAGGGGGTGTGCATGATGTTGTAAGAGGTCTCTTCTGTATCCCACATGCAGAAACCGTCGTGGTGTTTGGCGGTAAAGACCATGTAATCCATGCCGCACTCTTGGCAGAGGTCCAGCCATTGAGCGGGATCGAACTTTACGGGGTTGAACTCTTTTGCATATTTTTCATACTTTTCTGCGGGGATGTTCAATCGCCACTGTTCCTGTTCATGATATTTCCCCAGAGCGTAGATCCCCCAGTGGATAAAGAGTCCGAACCGTTTCTCAAGGAACCAGTCCCGTTCATCATGGAAAGAAAAATCCATTTTTTACTCCTCAAAAACGCCGTAGGAATCCAACAGGAACTTTGCGGTCTTATAGAGGAGGCTCAAACACTCCCGTCTGATCTCAAAGGGCACTTGCCGGGCGGGACCGCTGCTGTTGACGCGGTTCATGAAGCCGTCGACCTCGTAGGTGAAAAATCCTTTGAAATCTATTTCCACAAGGGCTTTGACCAACGCTTCAGGATTAAGTTTTCCGCAGTAAAGAGGCAGATGCTGGTCAGAAAGGGCGTTGTTGTCGTGGATATGGACCGCCGCAAGATTTGGTCCCAGAGTGCGGAACTCCTCCGTCTGGTCGTATCGTCCTTCCATAACGGCGTGCCCTGTATCCCAGCAGCACTTCAGGAGGGGGTGTTTCATGAAATCAAG
Source organism: Lentisphaeria bacterium (assembly GCA_017457065.1). Taxonomy (GTDB): domain Bacteria; phylum Verrucomicrobiota; class Lentisphaeria; order Victivallales; family Victivallaceae; genus UBA1784. The sequence goes on along the minus strand of JAFTIE010000017.1, from coordinate 1,303 downwards.
AAAGTCGAGCATATCCTCAGGCGTCCTGGGGAAGTAGCAGCTACCCATGTTTTTGGAAGAGGTGTTCTCAATACAGATGTTGACACCGTATTTTTCCGCACATTGGAGCATGGGGAGCAGGAACTTTCTGTTGTACTCAAAGTAGGGTTCTTTATCCATGGGGTAAAGGTGCTGCTGCCCGAAACTTGTGTGGACAACGATATTGGGGATGTGGAGTCTGCCGCAGGCTTCCACAGAGCGGCACATGGCACGCAGGGAGCGTTCATAATCTGACTTCCGCAGGGGATTGTATCCGGGGGCGTGTGCCTGAACAAACCGAAATCCGCACTCAGAAGCTGCGGCAGCAGTTTCTTCCACCTCTTTGATCCAGCAGCTTTCATCATCCTGCATGAAGGGGGATTTTTCCATATAGTCGTTGTAGAAGCTGTAGTCCAGATAACGGAATCCCGTGCCCTGATAAGAGCGGACCGCCTCTGCGGGTGAGGCTGTGAAGGGATACATTTCCCCGATAGTCGTTGCTATTTTCATAAGTCAAAAATCCTTGTTTACTATTGCGTCTGAGCTTAAAATACATGCTCCCCGAAGAAAAGTCAAGAGAGGTGATTTCAAAGTTCCTTTAAAAAATGGTGAAGATGAGATGTCCAAAGGAAATTGAGTGTACTGTTTGCAGCATTTTTTCAGGCAAACGACAGGGGGCTGGAGCTTGATAAAAACAAAAATACAGAAAAGTACATACTTTTTTCCAAAAACTCCTTGAAAATATTTTTTCAGCGGGGTATATTCTAATCAAGTATAGTTCAACAGGGGGATTTTCCCCTAAAAAATCTTTAAGGAGATAAGAAAATGGAAGTCATCATCCGCCCCACTGCGGCTGAAGCTGAAAAGCTCACCGCCCGTATCATCGCCGACGCCATCAACGCCAAACCCGAATTCAAACTGGGTCTTGCCACCGGCGCCACCATGGAAAATGTTTACGCCGAGCTTTCCAAACTGAACAAGGCCGGTGAAGTTGATTTCTCCCAGGTCCGTTCCTGGAACCTTGACGAGTATGTGGGCCTTGCTCCTGAGCACGATCAGAGCTATCGCTACTACATGAACAAGCACCTTTTCAACAACGTCAACATCGACATCCGCAACACCCATCTGCCCGATGGTCTTGCCGAAGATGAAGAAGTTGAAGCTGCCCGTTATGACGACTCCATCGACGAAGCCGGCGGCATCGATCTGTGGCTGGTCGGTATCGGCTGCTCCGGACATGTGGGCTTCAACGATCCCGGCACCAGCTTCTCCAGCCGCACCCATG
>JAFTIE010000171.1 GCA_017457065.1 Lentisphaeria bacterium | reverse complement strand
TTGGACATTTTCGATGCCGTTTTTACAGGCGTTGATTTCATCCTTGCAAACACTCATCTCCGCTTGGACATTTTCGATGCCGTTTTTACAGGCGTTGATTTCATCCTTGCACTCATCGATTTTTTTAATCGTTTCATTAAAACCAATTACGGTGCGGACTTTTTGTTTAATAAACTCTTTCCAATTAAACACTTTTATGCCCCTACTGATACAAGTTTCACTTCAAAAAAAATCAGAAACAAACTGCCACCGTTTTTCCAGAACACTACTGCACAAAACAATGCGTATATTCCCGGATAAAGTTTCTATGATGTCCAGAATGGAACATCGCTCGTATTTTTCAGTATTAACACACTCTTTCATTTTTTTCATCTTCCACAACTTTTCCGTGGTCAATTTTGATGACCCGGGTGCAGTATTTTTCAATATCGGCCGGGTTATGAGAGACAAGAATCAATGTAGTTCCATCTTTGAGTAAGTTATTGATACGCATCTCGCATTTTGCAACAAAATTTGCATCGCCAACTGCCATAACTTCATCCACCAACAAAATCTCAGGTTGGATTGCAGTGGCAACACCAAAGCCCAGACGCGCCATCATCCCGGAGGAATACTGGTACACCGGAGCATCTATGTAATCTCCGATTTCGGCAAAGTCAATAATGTCTTCGGTCAGTTCTTTCATCTCTTTGCGGGTCTTGCCTTGCAAAACACCATTCAGAATGATATTTTCTCTACCGGAAAGCTGAGGACAGAAACCGGCTCCCAAGGCGAGCATCATGGAACAGCGTCCACGAACATCGCAACTCCCCTGATAATCTTTGTAGACTCCGCCGATAATACTTAAAAGTGTGGTTTTTCCACAGCCGTTATGCCCGGTGAGTCCAACCCTTTCACCCCGTTTGATGGCAATATTGACATTGTCAAGGGCAATGTGAGTCTTAGCTTGCATTCTGCTTTTGATGTATACAGGCAGGTGCAGCAGCATATTCTTGAATCCTTGCTGCACATATCCCATCTTAAACGTTTTGGTCAGATTTCTGATGTCAATAATAATATCATCCATAATATTTTTACCTTATTTACATCATTTCTGCAAAACGGTTCTGCATACGGTTGAAAAGCCATCTCCCAAACAGAAATACCCCCAGACTTACAATCGTCAGAGACAACCAGCTCTGCGGATGAAATCCCGGCGCGTAAAACACATCTCGCCAGATTTGAACGATCCCAGCCATGGGATTAACTTTGTAGATCCAGTGATATTTCAATGGAACTGAGGATGGCGGAATAAAAAGTGGAGTTATAAATGACCATGCTTGCATGATAAGCATCATGATCCGTTCCAAATCCTGAAAGTATATATTGGTCGCAGCATATATATAACTCAAACCAATAGCAAAAAAGGCAAGCAAAACAAGACAAACCGCCAAATTGGGAAGAAACGTAAGCCAGTCAGGAGTGATTTTGTAAAAAAACATTAGTCCGACAAGAATCGGGACTGTCAGCAGCAAATGTATCCCCTCGGTGAAAAATGTTCCCCAAATCAGCAGTCTTTTGTCAAAAGAGGTCTTTTTCAGCAAGGCGGCGTTGCCCATCATAACACCGCCATTCATCATCACCACATTGGCAAAAAATTGCCACAGAAATGTCCCGCTCAACAGAAACAGCAGATAGTTTTGTGCATTGAACCGCAACATTATTCCGAAGACAAAGTAGTAAATGATACTGGAAAAAATTGGTACAAGAAGACTCCACAAAAAACCCAGGGCTGTGGAGTTGTACTTCAACTTAAAGTCTTTGGCAATCAAAACCAATATCTGATCGCGTTTAAGCTCAAAAGTACGCGATAACATAATCTCTCCTTATAAAAAGTAAGAAAACATACACTGATCACACTAAAAAAAAAGATACGCCTCTAATATACACCCGATGGCACTTTTTGTCAAGTCCCCTCTCCTTATCCCATGCGGGAAAGTCCTGCTTTTTCCACAAATTCTTTGCGGAATATTGCCGGAGTGAATTTCTGAGCATTCAGACGGCAATTTTCTGAATTTATGGTAAATTTTTCAAACTCCAGAATCGCTTCTGCCAGAGAATCTGTTTCAGGATGGTCGAAGAAAATACCGGTCTTGCCGGGCACGACCGTTTCCAAGGCTCCGCCGATGCCAAGCGCAATAACGGGGGTTCCGGCACTTTGCGCTTCCAGCGGAACAATCCCGAAATCTTCGATACCGGGGAAAATCAATGCCCGGGCTCCGGCATAATATTTTCGCAGCTCTTCGCGGGAAACCCGTCCGGTAAAAATTGCATTTTTACCGGCGATCCTACGCAGCTCCTTTTCCATGCCGCCGGTACCGGTAACAACCAGACGACGCCCCAATTTTTCACAGGCTTTCAATGCCAGATCGGGACGCTTATAACTGATAAGCTGCCCCGCAAGCAGATAATAATCTTCTTTTTTGCACTCACCTTTTGAAAAATAATCGTAATCCACCATAGGATAAACAACTTCTGGCTCCCGACCGTAGATACGTTTGATCCGCTCTGCAACAAATTTACTATTGGCTATAAAAACATCAACGTTCTCTGCTGAACGAACATCATATTTACGCAGATAGTTTTTGAAAAGCCGCATCGCTGTTTTGCCCGCAAAACCGGTACTTTTATAGTATTCTTCGTACATATCCCACAAATAACGCATGGGGGTGTGACAGTAGCAGATATGCTTTGCGCCCGCCGGTTTGCAGATCCCTTTGGCAGGACCGGATTCACTGCTGATGATCAGCTCATATCCGGAAAGATCCAGTCGGGAAAGTGCATAGGGCATAAGAGGCAGATATTTCTGACAGTTCCTGCGGGCCCCCGGCAGTCTGCCGATGAAGGTTTCCATGATCTTGTGACTTCCGAAAACTCCATCCATCACTTGAGGAGCATAGGCATGAGTAAAAATATCAGCTTCAGGAAAAATCCCGGCGATCTCTGCAAGAACATTTTCTCCGCCGCGCATATTGGTCATCCAATAATGCAACAGGGCAGTTTTACCGGGCGAAAGTGGCATTTTACACACTCCGGCAATCACTCGGCACCGCGGCGGAAAAATACGGCGATGAAGGTATGGAGAAAAATGTAGTAATCCAACCAGATCGACCAGTTGGAAACGTAATAAACATCAAGATCAACACGCTCATCATAGTCGGTATCGCTGCGCCCGGAAACTTGCCACAAGCCAGTGATACCCGGCTTGACAAGGGTGAAAATATGGAAGCTTTTGCCATAATATTTTTTCTCATCCTCAACAATGGGACGGGGACCGATAATGGCCATTTCCCCGCGGAGTACATTGATGAACTGAGGCAGCTCATCAAGAGATGTTTTACGCAAAAATTTCCCCAGAGGCGTGATCCGGGGATCATCCTTTAATTTGAAACGTTTTTGCCACTCCTTACGCAGTACAGGATTTTCTTCCAGCAGGCACTCCAGCTTTTCAGCAGCATCCTTGTACATCGTCCGGAACTTCAGCACATAGAAATCTTTGCCATTCAATCCCACGCGCCGCGCCTTGTAGATCACAGGGCCGGGACTGGTCAGCTTGATCAGCAGCGCAATAAAAAGACATACCGGGAAAATCACCGGCAGCACAATGGCAGCGATGCAAAACTCCAACACTTTCTTTTCCCAACGGAACATCTTCATCTGCAGATTATTGCTGATTTCAAAGGAACAACGATGATTGATCGACATGGGGTAAGCTTCGTAACGGGAATACATGCCCTCACGGGGAACAAGCAGTATGTGGCGGAACGTCCGGAGAAACTCCTGCATGAATTTCTCCTGTTCCGCAGCAGAAAGACACGCCACAAGATAAGGGATATCATATCGGGATGCTATCTTTTCATAATCAGCAAGATTCCCCAGAACATCCTTCCCTTCTTCGTGATCGTCAAGATAGCCGACGATTTTAATATTCAAATACCTGTTCTTTTCCAAAGCTTCGGCAAATTTACGTGCTTCGGCATCGGCTCCCGCGACAAGGACCTGCCTCGTCAGGATCTTGTATTTGCCGCAGAGGTGTTTGAACAATATGTGCAGCAGCGGCAGCAGCATCAAAGTCAACACACAGGCACTCAACAGAGCAAGGCGACTGTAATTGGTAAAACTGCGGGTCAATCCCCAGTAGGCAAAAAGAACAATATACCCTGCAATGACATTCAATGTCATGCGTTTGAGTTCTTCGACCCGGCTGATGTCAATTCCGGGATAAAACATATTCTTGCCGTACACTCGTGAAAAGGCATTGATAATGACTATAACCAATGGCACATAGATCAGCTTTGGACAAACCGTCATCTGATAAGAGGCTCCGCAGAGATAATATACATACAGTGAAGCACACAATATGCCATATACAATGAACATATCCAAAAGGATCTGACAACAACTGTACAATCTGACCCGGACTTTTGAACTGATTTTCATTACTGGACTTTCCAAATTTGCAATCTGTTTTTGCCCCAGATTATCTCATTTCCACATTTCCGGAGCTGACCTGCAAGCCGTAACTTTTTTTTCAGCTGACGACTTTTCAAGGCAGCATCACTTACAAGAAAATCTATTTGCCGCGGCTTCTCTGACAATGAACCGCCCCCAAGATAAACTCCAACTGACGCTTTGGACGCAAAATCCCAATAGACCTTTGGACGCCGGTTGGAGCGGTACTCCATCAGCGAGAATTCCGGCTTGCAGAGTTGAGGTTTGACAGTTGAGATCCGGGCAGCGATCTCACGTACCGCCTTGTAAAATGCCACATCTTTCTTACGGGTTCGGGCGTTGATCTCCCCTCGGTAAGAAAAATATAAAGATAAAAGGACTCCGCTGCACAGCAACAGCGGCAAAATAGCTTTGTGCCGGAAAAACGGGATCCGGGAGTGCAGTTCCTGCCACAAAAAAATCACACCGCTCCAGCTCCAGGGCAAGAGCAGCGGAACGGCAGGCAGCAAATAACGGGGGGACACATACAAGTAATGATCCGCAATCAGGATCTGCACAAGCACCGTTACCACATAGAATACAAACAACGCCGCCAGAAAGCACTCCTCCAAACGCCACAAACCTTTTTTCAGCCGCACAAAGCTCCCAAGCACCGCAAGCGGAAAAAATACCGATGCCCCCCCCCTTATGACAGAACTCAGGTAACCGGGGATATGGTCAGGGGCTTTTGCGCCCAACACACAAGCGTACCCCAGTATACATACACCTGCTGCAGCTGTCAGACTCCAGAAGATCTGCTGCCCGTAACGGCTGCGCCAAAAGCGGGTGAAAACACCGACAATGACCGGATACAGCAGAAACGCCGGAATGACAGTCGTAATAAGAACTTTCCCCAAGGCAGGCTCGATCCCCAGAAGATCCTGGTACAGTTTGTAAAATCGGTGACTCGGGATCGCATAACCGCAAACATAAGTGTTGGCTCCAAGTTCCAATAAACTTGCCCCAAACATACAAAAGAGCCCGGCAAAGGAACGCCAGGGCAAACGGTGCGACAAATTGTCAAGCACACCGGCAGCAAAACAAACAGTAACGGCAACAAGGAGCAACTCATTCCGGGTACACACCGCCAGACCGCAAGCGATCCCCGTATAAAGATAATGCTTGAGCTGATCCCGTTCCTGAACAATGCAGATCATGCCGTGCGCCATGAGAAGCTGAACAAACATCTTGCACGAATCACGCAATCCGCTGCTCGCCAGCTCATACACCACAGGCGAAAAAAGCAGCAGTAAGCAAACGCTCATCAGAGCATGAGATGCTCCCCAAATCCTTCGGGCAAGAAAAAACAAGGGAAAAACACTCAAAATAAAAAAAAGGAATCCGGCATACTGACACGCCGTAAAACCATCACAGCCGGAAATATATGCAATACTCCCGGCAACTGTGGTGTGCAGCATTTGACAACGGGGATGGAACGCATACAAAAAGTCCCCCTGAGCAAATGCTTCTGCCATGGGAGCGTATCTGGAGGCAACGTCACGCAGCGGAACGGAACGCAAAAAAATCAACGGCAAATACGCAACGACAGCTCCGCAAATCAGCAAAAAAAGCTTTGCATACACACTTTGAAAGCCGGAAGAAGCCTCCCCGGCAATATTTTCATCATTACAACACGCCGGAGCGTGTGCAATCAGTTTTTTCTTGCTCCCAAACATCTATATCTCAATCCTGCAACCAATCAGCGTCTTACCGGCTACGCAGTATTTTATGCTGTTTCTCCATGTGTCAGACACAGTATTTACTGCTGTCGGCATATCATCGGGCAACTCTATGCTCAATTATGGAAAGATATTCCAACTCACTATAATTTAGCATCCTTTCTCTATTTTTCAAGGCAGTGTAACGAATTTTCTGTAAAATTGCGTATGCCGGAAGCGTGCAAGTTTGCGAAGTGTGTGCAACTCGGTTGAAATCTCTGAAAACAAACGTGATAATTTCTCTAAAAGACTCCTGAGCAAAGTCAAAAACAAGAGGCTTTATCACCAAATGGAGTACAGCTCAGAAAAAAAGAGTTTGCAACCGATTTGGGAACATGGAATGGAAGAAATGTCCGAAGTTTTACAAAAATTATTCAACTTGGCAAGAAAATTGGAACGGGAGTAAAAAATACGGAAGATTTTCCAATCACAAATATCTAATACAAATTCGACAGTTTTGAAATTCTCAATTAAGCTCTCCCGGATATTGCACTTTTTACAATTTTTCCGGGCCGCTCAATTTAACTGCTGCAGAGTGTCTATATAAACAAATAGTTGTTTTCGCGACCGCATATCAAAGTTTTACAAAATTTGGGACATGACCGGAAAATTTCCTTTGCTGTACACCATAAATCTGTTTTTTAATGGATCGTTTGAATTAAATCAAGTGGAATAAGAAGTGTCTGCAAGTAAAAAAATCCCGCTGGAAACAAATCATTCCGGCGGGAGACATTCCGTGTTGTGTCAGTCGGCAAACTCTTTAGTGGAACGGGAACGGTCTTTTTCCACTTCGCTGAAGATCCGGGCGATTTTTTTCTGTTCCATGAGAACGACTTTCCCTGAAGCAATATCGTAGATCGCTCCCGTTACTTTGACCTTTCCGGCTTTGACCGCGGCACGGATGGAAGCACTGTTGTGAAAGAGCTGGCGGATTTCCCGGAGGACATTGAGTTCGGATGCATATTCAATGAGAGCTTTTCCTTTAAGATCCGGGCGATTTTTGCGCGCCCCGGCCACAGCCGGGATTATCGGCTTGAGCAAAGCTGGTATATTGCGTTCCAGTTTGTGAGCGTGTCCATGTTTATCTGTCATGGCGACCGTCGCGGTGACCGCTCCGCAGTCGGTGTGGGCCAGCACCATCAGCACCGGGGTGTGGACGTGACCAACGCCATATTCAGCTCCGGCGATCTCATCTGTCTGAAAAACATTTCCCGGTACCCGGATGACAAAAAGATCCATGATTCCTGCGTCAAAAATCAGTTCTACCGGCACCCTGGAGTCAGAACAGCCGAGAATCGTTGCGTAGGCATAGTCCCCCTGATTTTTCACAGCAGAAAGCTGGCGGCGTGCAGGGGTGTTGCGGGGATGGATGGATTTCCCGGAGACGAAGCGCGCGTTGCCTTTCATCAGCATTTCAAGCGCGGCGTCAGGAGTCGGTTTGGCGTAACTTGCGGCGGCGCAAAACAAAATTGCAATAACGGGAATAAATTTTTTCATGGGATTTGCCCTTTCATTAATGAGGTTGTGATTTCAACAATGCTGTTCAGATGGACATTTAACGATGAATGTCAGTTTTGAACGCCGCATCAGAACCGGTTTGGGCGAGTTCAAGATGGATTTTTGGTGGCAGGATTTGTTTCAAATCCGGATCCTGAAAATAAACTTCGTCTATGAGCCGAACCAGTTCTCGGGCTTCCCAAGGGGAAAGACCGGCTCCTTCGGTTGCCAAATTCTGCATTTGCTGACCAAGTTGCTTGATTTTTAATCTTTGCTCTTGCATTTCACGGGTTTGTGGTGTACATTGTGCCATTCAGAGCATTAAATAATTCACCGAATAGCCCCTACCTCAAATCATCTCTGCTCGTGAATTTTTCTAACCTCCACGTTTTTTACTCTTGCAACCCCTTGACCAGTTCCCGGAGCCAGCAGGAGACCTTTTCCATAGAGTCTATATCAAGGTACTCTTCTGTGGTGTGGCAGTTGGGGGCTGCCGGGGCGAATGAAAGCATTTCAAGGTTTGGGGCGGCGGGGGTGAAGATACCCGGCTCCAGACCGGCGTGGATGGCGCAGACAGGGAGACGTTTTCCGAAGATTTTTTCAGCCGCAGTCTGTCCGGCTTCAAGAAGTTTTGAGCCGGATTTGAATTTCCAACCGGGGTAGGGACCTTGAGACTCAAACTCCCCTCCGAACTTCTTGAAATGTTCGCCATTGGAATCACTGACTTTCTGCCATTTTATATCGTCAAAAGAACGGGGATGACATCCCACTTTGATTTTTCCATCCGAAGTGCGGGCAATGACTCCCACGTTGCAGCTTGTTTCCACTGAATCAAGCTCTGCGGAAAATTCAAAGACTCCGTCAGGTAATGTGTCCAACATGGTCAGGAAATCTTTTTGGAACTTTTCGTTCCATACAACAGCAGGAGCTTCACACGCACAGAGTTTGAAACCAAATCCCTCAGAGGCGTTGAAAGTTGCAGAAAGCTCTTTGGCGCAAAGTTCTGCTTCTTTTTGTGCTTCTTCAAGAGAACTTGTGAGAATTCCCACCGCAACGGACTCCCGGGCAATGGCGTTGACTACACTGCCGCCTTCAAGAGTGGAAAGGGCAATGGAAGAGCCCAGACGCTCAAGGAGCTTTGCGAGTAATTTATGGGCATTGCCGCGATTTAAGTGGATGTCCGCTCCGGAGTGCCCTCCTTCGAGTCCAAGGACTTCGATCTTTACTCCCTCTCCTGCAGGGGCAGGTCTGTATTGAGGCGTGAAGAAACCGTAATCTTCAACGCCTCCGGCACATCCGGCGTAGAAACAATCATCACATCCGGAATCAAGGTTGAGCAGATAATCCCCCCGGAGAAACTCCTTGGGGAGTGCCCGGGCGCCGTTGAGGCCTATTTCTTCTTCACGGGTAAAGATGGCTGCCAGGGCTCCGCAGTGAAGGCTTTGGTCAGTGAGAAGCTCCATTGCAAGAGCCACGCCTGTTCCGTCGTCTGCTCCAAGTGTCGTCTCGCCGCCGCAGTGGAGGCGATTCCCCGTTATCTGAACAGGCAGAGGAGCTTTCAGAAAGTCAAAAGCACTGCCGGGTGCCTTTTGAGGGACCATGTCCAAATGCGCCTGAAAGATGATGCAAGGGGATCTTTCAAATCCCGGAGCGGCTTTGCGGTCGATACGCATATTGCCAAAATCATCCAACTGCACCTGCAGTCCGGCTTTTTCCGCTTCGGCTTTCAGTTTCTGTACAAGGAGTTCTTCATGTCCGGAGGGGTGCGGCGTAGAACAGATCAGTTCAAAAAAACGCCATACCGCTTTGGTCTTTGCCAGATCGTGAAGCGTTTTCATGCCAGGCTCCGGATGTAGGCAAAGTTCTCTTTCAAGGTTTGGAGCTGGCGTTCAAGAGTTCCCTCCTGATGGCGGATCTCGTAGTTGAAAGGACCTTTGTAGTCGATCTCTTTAAGTGCTTCAACAAACCCTTTCCAGTCAATGACACCGTTACCGGGAAGCCAGTGGCATTCGTCGATGCCGTTGTAATCGGAAATGTGTGTGGTGAAAAGGCGTTTCCCGAGTTTGCGGGTGATTTCGGGGATAAGAGGATACTGGTTCATGATGTGGTTCACATCAAAGCAGACGCCGAAGAGCTCTTCATTCATCCCTTCAAGGATCTGGTCCATATCTGCCAAGGTATTGCCGATGCAGAGACGGGGAAGGAATTCAAGCGCCAGCTGAACATTGAGCTCTTTCATATCGTTTTCGATCTCAAGCAAACTCTTGCGGAGCTGGTTGATCCTTTCGTCACGTTCAGCTTTCACATTTGTGCGGATCTCCTGAGAGGGGTGGAGAACGATGTAACGGCATCCGAACTCTTTGATCGTGGCGTAGTGTGCTCTGAAACGGGAAAGTGCCCGCAAGCGGGTCGCTTCACAAGGCTGGGAAAGATCATCGTATCCGAAAAAAGGAATGTGGTAGGAAATGACCCGTTTCCCGGTTTCTTTAAGCATGGCTTTGAACTCTTTGCGGATCGCTCCGTCATAGTCATAAAAGAACATCTGGGCGTTGAGTTCAAAGGTCATGATTTCTGAGTTGCGGATCGCTTCGATCTGTTCAGGCACCACCAGGTAATCGGCGAAAGAAGAAAGAGAGGCTCCAAGTCCGTAATCAAACATTTTTTTATCCTTTCGTTTTTATTGAGGGACGAAAAAATTTCAAAACTCTTCAAAATTTTCAAAGTGCTTGAAATTACCTCATAATGCAAAAAATTTTCTGCTGTTTCGGCAAAAAAATCTTATCCTGTCTATAATATACTGCACCTGTTTTTTATTTTCCACTCTGAAAATGGGATAACGTCCGGAAAATAGCGCACATTTTAAAACAGAGTTTGAAAAATACCTGTTTCTATGACCGATCACCGGGCAAAAAAGAGACAGCGTTTTCTTTTGTATCTGTTGGAGCTTTGATACCCGGCCTCATCAGGATAAAAGACTTTATCTTATGAAAGCAGGTCATCCGGATCCCAAACTTTTGACACTATATGAAACAAAATCCGATCAGGAGACATCTTCTGTCCCCGATCGGATCATTTGCCTGTTTCAAAGCTTTTTTGAGCTCTTGCTTTTATTTTTTCACTTCCACCATTTCCACATGATCGAGCCAAACCATGCCGTTGGAAACACCTCTGGTCAAATAGAAACCGATATAAGGCATCTGTTTGCCGCCTACATGGGGAGGCGTTGTGAATTCAAACTCAAAGCGTGTCCAATCCATCGTTCCCGTCAGCGCCTGTTTGAAAGGATAGAATACAAAGTTTCTGCCTTTATTGCCAAAGCGGACATCTACAGCAAATCCGGCACGGGGAGCCGCCTTTCCTCAGGAAATATCTTTCATTTTCACAAAGAATGAAAGTTTATAGGTCGTGTTGGATTTCAAGCGCTCCTTAGGCAGATATTGGCGCAGAGTCGTTCCGCCGTCGGGATGGATACACATGGAAGCCCCCGCCGTGCGGAAGATCTGACGGTCAACGATCATTTTCTTTTCTGTCCACCAGAAATCTTTTCCCAGCCGCATGAAACGCCCTTTGCCGTTGAAGAAACCTTCAAAGTCTCCCATGCGGACAACTGAAGGTGAAACTCCTTTTTCACCGATAATGGCTGTACCGCAGTATTCGGCACGCTGTTTCCGGAACTTGCTCCAGGCGTAGTAGGGTTCAACGACCTTGATGGCAGGATCAAGTTTCCGGCCCCGGGTGAAGTTTACAACGAAGTTGTTACCTTTGATTTCAGGCATGGAACTGCGGGGGATCTTCACCTCGGCAATCCACATTTTTCCGGGAATGATGCCGGGCTTGAATACAAGGGAACTGTTCCACTTGGTATCAAGGACACCGTGAGTGCAGCGCAAATCGCAGATTTGTCCGGCACTGGTCAGCATGATCTGATACATGACTTCATCGGTGTGTTTGCCTGCAAAGAAAAGCTCCACAAGATTATCCTGCCACATGGGGATCTCATCAAATTTGCGTTTGGCATTGAGGAGTTTGGCAGTATGTGGTTCATCACATTCGATGCCCACATAGAAATACTCTTTGTCAGCCAGCATCCTGACCCGGGTATGGACTTCCGCTTTCTCTTTGGTTCGGGGCAACAGCCAGACAGGAGCCGCCTTTTTCCAGGCCCCTTCGTTCAATTTTCCGTCGATGGAGATTTTTTCGGAAACGGGGGGCACATAGATTGTCCAAAGTTTCTTGTCAGTATTGGCCTTTTCAAAACGTTTGGCACCGTTGATGACCTGCCCCCACAACTCACGGCGCATGAACTGTACACGCTTGAGAGACATCCTGTCTTTGGCAACAGCCTTTTCGGCTCTGTCCAGGAGTTTGTTGACCCGTGCCAATTCGGCGGGACCGTAGATCTTGTTCCAGATGTCGTACTGAGAAGGCAGCACAGCCACAGGACCGATGTTGGTTTCACGGATGTTGGTAAAAATGTCCTTGAGCCAGTGGCGTTCAAGGGTGTCGTAGAACTCTTTCATCTCTTTGGCAGCGGCACCGTACATAAGTCGGAAATGTTCATCCAGAAGGGCGTCCACATCGGTATTGTTATCCCACATGACCTTGCCGAAGACGTAGAAGTTCATGGAATTGAAGATCCAGAAGTCAGTTTCGGATTCCAGAAAGGCGCCGAAACTCCAGGGGGCGGTCTTTTTGAAGAAACTGCCTACGGCACGGGGCGTGAAGGTGGGCACATCAGCGATCATGTTGCCGCACTTGGTGGTATAGGTCCAGAGATAGGTTTTGGCGTTGAGCTTTTTGTTCCACGCTTTAAGAAGGTCGTAATTTGCCTTCTGGACAGGATTGAATTCGTACCAGGGACCCACAGTCGCAAGCATGACAACAACATTTGAGGGGATATCCACACGGGGAATCTCCCGGTAGTCGGCGTAAGCCATCATGGTGCAATAGCCGGGAACACCCTCTTTCTGAAGTTTACGGGCAATGTCCGTTTTGAATTTCCAGACAAAATCACTTGACACCTGAGGGCCTGAAATATACTGTTTTTTGCACACAGCGCATTTGCAGGGATAGTGACTGTCGTTGGGCATGATGTTGAAAAAGGGCAGGCAGTGCCGGGAACGTACCCAGTGTTTGATTCCCCGGGAGCGTGCAGGTTTGCCGGTAAGAAAGGCTTTGGCATCCTGAAAAATCACTTCTTTGAGTTCTTCATTGCCGAGACAGAGCTGACCTTCGATATCACTGCCCCGGGTAATGACGGAGCCGTCATGACGTTTGCTGTTGTCACGAAGGGCAAAGAAATGGGGCTTCGTCTTGGCAAAACGCTGGACAAGAAAGAGCTCAGCAAGTCCGTGGCAGTTGGGGAGATTGAGGGTGCTTTCCCGTATACGCAGTGAACTCAGACGCTGAACGTCTTTGGCGATCTTTTCATCATAGAAATTGAGTTTGCCGTTGCCAAGTTCTTTGAGTCCGATGCAGTAGGTGCGGCGGTGCTGACTGTCAGGACGGTCAATAATATCGATCCCGGGCAGCTGCCAGTCGGCTTTCTTCGGAACGATGGTGCCGATTTCTCCGGGAAAGTAGAACCTGACGCCCGCGAAACGCTCCAGAAATTCATAGACGCCGTACAGGGTCGCCCGCTCATTGAATCCGGCTGTTTTGACCAGGTAGGCAGTGCGGTCATCGTTGCCGGCGATAATGATATTTTTCCCAATGGTTATGATGATATATCCGTCACGGTCAAGTTTTTTCAGATCGACTCCGGCAAGGGCAGCCCCCGGTGCTCCCAGAATAAAGGCAGGAACCTTTCCCGATGCACGAGTAACGACAGGAACTTTTGAACCGATGATCTGCTCCAGAAAGGCCGCAAGCTCACGACCGGCAAAATCAGTGGTCCTGTTGTTCCGGGGAACCACCACTTCACAAAGCGCCTTGCCCCGGACAGCGATTTGGATCTTCACCTTTTTATCAGTGATAATCCTTCTGGGACTGACAGCTTTGGGGTTGAAGCGGGATGCCGTCGCCCCGCTCAGAAATCCTGCGGTAAAAACTGCCGCAAACAACATTAAGATTTTCACCCGTGCCATATTGTTGTCTCCATTATTGACTTTTATTGGGTTGAATACTATAGCAGTCTTCCTCTGCTTTTGTAAATTATTTTATGGGAAAGTGCATCTGTTCCCTCAGGCTGGAAAACTTTTCGGAAAGACCGGCGTAAATAATCCGGTTCTAATATACCCCCTTCTTGCTCCAATTGCAAGTTCCCAAATAAACTTGATCCGCAAATTTGTGTTGCAATGCCGAATGAATTCCTGACAACATCTTCGTCATCATTTTAACGACTTTTGAAATTACCTCAAAAAATAATTGACATTTTCTTATGGAGGCACTATATTTATATCCATGTTCAAATTTCAGAGGAAAATTATGACAGGTTCTTTGCTTATTAAAAATGTATGGCTGGCGGCAGGTGATGCCGCGCCGCTGCGGAAGGTAAACTGTCTTATCGGCAAAGATGGTAATATTGCTGCTCTTGAAAAAGAATTTTCTGCCTGTGCCGCAGAGGTCCGGTTGGATGGCAGAGGCTTGATCCTTGCTCCGGGATTTATTGATGCCCACGGGCATTCGGATATCTCCGCTCTGGCGGCGCCTGAGTGTTTCAGCAAGGTTTCTCAAGGTGTGACAAGCGAAGTTTGCGGCAACTGCGGTCTTTCGGCTTTTCCTGTGACACCTGAAAACCGTTCTCATTTACAGGAACTTTATTCCAACTACGGTGTGGATATTTCGTGGAACTCCTGTCAGGAATACCTGGACTTTTGCCGCAGCAGCCATTGTTCCATGTCCACAGTTCCCCTTTGCGGACACAATACCTTGCGCGCTGCTGTGCGGAATTACGGGGAAGGGGAAACCGATAGAGGGGAAATCGAAAAAATGTGCTCCCTTCTTGACAGGGAACTTTCCTGCGGCGCTGCCGGACTTTCATTCGGGCTTCTTTACACCCCGGGCATATTTGCCGGATCCGAAGAGATCTGCGCTCTTATGAGAATTGTTGCAAAACACGGCAAAGTGTGTGCCGCCCATCTGAGAAGCGAAGGGGAGAAACTCGTTGAAAGTGTTCAGGAGATGATCGATCTGTCCCTTGAGTCCGGCTTGAAACATTTTCATTTCAGCCATCTGAAAACTGCCGGAGAGGAGAATTTCGGCAAAATTGACAAGGTTTTTGAACTTTTTGACGAGGCACGGCGCAAAGGAGTTGAAATCACCTGTGACCGCTATCCTTATATTGAATCCATGACACAGCTCAGTGTGGCCCTACCCGGAGCGTGGAAAAAGATGGACGATGTGAAATTGAAGAAAACACTTGAGTCTGCAGAGGAAAAAATCGCCCTCATTGCCCAGCTGCGTGCGGCAAAGAGCGAAGAATACTGGCAGCGCTGCCGCATCGTCAATACCGCACATCCACGCTTTGCACCTTACCGGGGAAAGTGCATTGCTGATATTCCCGGAGATGTGGTCGAAAATGCCGTTGAAATGCTTGCCTTTGATCCTGTGAATTGTCAGGCGGCTTTCGCAACCATGAGCGAAGAAAATATGAGAAATATTATTGCTCAACCCTTCTGCGTTGCAGGCAGTGACGGCAATGCGCTGCCTTCTGACGGCAGATTCGGCAAGACTCATCCCCGTTCTTTCGGAGCGGTTGCCGGATTTTTGCGTATTTCTCTGGATATGGGGATCTCTATTGAGGAGTCTGTCAGCAAGGTTTCAGGAAAGACTGCCTCCATATTTACTCTTGAAGACTGTGGAGTCGTTGCTCCTGGAAAAGTGGGGGATCTGGTTCTTTTTGATCCGGATTCAGTTGACAGCAAGGCAGATTTTCTTGCTCCTGAAACTCCGGCGGAAGGGATCGTTACGGTAATCAAAAATGGTGAAATCATTTACAACTGAAAGGAGTTGTGCTCAAGTTTATGGATATTCGTGAAATGAGACTGCAGGATGCGGAACGTTTTTTTGAACTTGCTGAATTGGTGGGATGGAATCAGACCTTGGAGGATTGCCGCTTTCTCATTGATTCTGAGTGGTGCAAGATGATCTGTGTTGAAGAAAAGGGGGAAGTCATTGCCACAGCGGGAGTCCCTGTTTATGGTGACATGGGCTTTATCAATATGGTCATCGTCCACCCGGATTACCGCAAGCGGGGGATCGCAACGGCAATGATCCGTCATTTGCTGGAGACAGTGAAGGTAAAGACCTTCAGGCTCCATGCCACTCCTGCCGGGAGTTTTGTCTACAGCAAGATCGGCTTTGTGACGACCCGCACTATGAGTTATTTTCTGGCGGTGTCCCCAAAGTTCCCCAAAGTTGAGTGTGACATTCAAAGGGCGACGCTGGCGGATCTTGATGCCATTGCCGCCATGGATCTTGCCAACTCAGGCATGGACAGAAAATTGCTTTTGGAAAGCAACTTGAAACGCTTCGGGCAGTTCGCTTTGAAGATTGAACGCAACGGTGAACTTGCCGCTTTTGTCATGGGACGGCGCGGACGCAAACAGCGGCAGATCGCCGCCGTGGAGACCCGTTCCGGCAGCTGGCAGGATGCTTTTGCACTTATCGGTGCCGCAGCGCCTATGGAAAAGGAGTTGCCTTCCAATATCATCTTTTTTGACGCTGACAAAGAGGCGATCAAACAGGCGGCAATGAGGGGTATGGAGCGGGTACGGGAACTTATTGAAATGGAATATGGCGTTCCGGGAACGCCTCCCGGTGCCGGTTATCATGCTATTTACGGCGGTGATTTCGGCTGAGAAGTTATTGCAAACAAAGGCGTGGGAGCCTTTGCACAGGCTAAAAAAAAGACGGTTGTTCCGGAAATGGGAGCAACCGTCTGTTTGTGGCAGTAGGAAAAGGATTTACTGCATCATCTTTTCAAGGTTTTTCATTGCCTCATCAAGGAGTCCTGCTTCATAGAGGAAGTCGAGGACCGTATACCTGTTTCTGATGAGCTGAGCGGTCTTGATGCCGTGGAGGAATTGTTCATTGCTCAATCCGATCTCTGCCGGTGTTACGGGGCAGTCGGCATTTTTCAGCATGGCTCTGAGTTCTTCAAAAGTGTAGAGCTGTTTGCTGAGTTTTGCGCCCAGCTCCTCCCAGACAGAGGCGATGAGTTCCCGCCTTTGAGCAGCGGCATTGCCTGTTTTGAATTTGGCAAGGGAGATCTTTTTCGGTTCCGCACCATAGCAGTTTTTGACCAGAAGTTTGTCGATTTCGGCGGAACGCTCTTCTGTGGAAAGAACACTTTGGGCGTGGGCAAAGGCCTCTTTGACAGGGGTGGAGATGATGTATTCCATCAGCAGTGCGGTTGCCAAAAGTCCCACGCCGACTTTAAAGCCGTGGGAAACATCAGTACCGTCTTTCTGAAGTCCTTCCATCTCCCAGACATGGCTGAAAAGATGTTCAGAGCCTGAGGCGGGACGGCTGTCGAGCATCATCTGCATACTGTACCCTGTGGCGGCGAGACCTTCAAAGATATTGAGCATATCTTTGGAGTCAGAGACCCAGCGGCGGATATTCCCCTGGATCAGCTGCCACACATCTTCACGGATCGCCTGTTCACCAACAGTGTCTGCAATGATCCAGTCGGCGCCAGCCACCACTTTGGTCAGCAGATCGGCGAATCCTGAGCTGAGCATGGGACCTGGTGCAGTCGCCATAATGGAAGTATCGGCACAAAGAGCTGCAGGGGCAGGACATTTGACGGTTTGTTTATTGTGATTTACTGCCAGAGCAGCCCCCGCCGAGGTGAATCCGTCAACGGAGCAAGCTGTGGGAACGCAGCAGTAGGGGAGCTTTTTCAACCCTGCGGCACATTTGACAAGATCGTTGATGACTCCGGAGCCCACTGCCACGGGGACACAGTTTTCCGGCATGACAGAAGCCAACTTTTCTGAGTAGGCAAAGTCCGGATGAAGTACCGGCGTTCCGGGGAAAATATAGGCTGCAGCCGGTTTCATACCGGCGGCAATAAGCAGTTTTTCAGCCTCTGCACCGGCTGCTTTCCAGGTGTTGGTATCAGCAATAAGCCAGGGCGTGGCTCCGGGGAACTCCTGCTGCAGAAGTTGGGGGAGATATTTCAGGGCACCTTCGCCCAATACAAAACATCTGGTATCAAGTCCGGCGGGAACCGGGATCACGGGCATAGTGTTATCAGACATGTTGCGAAACTCCTTTTTTAATTTCCGGCTTCAATGTCGGCAGAGTCTTCCGTGACTCCAGATTGGTTGATAAAATCAACATGGATGCTGCCGGGTGAAAGGGTGATTCCCCCACCGGTGAAACCGCTGTAATCTTCGCCGGGACTGGGAACTCCGGTAACAATGGCGGGGGCTCCCTGGTTGAAAATATCGTTTTCGCTTCCGGGCATAGTGACATAGTTCCGGTGCTTGTGACCGTAGAAGTACGCACAGGGTTTGATGTTTTCACGGATCAGACGGCACCATTCGCCGTAGATATCGTATTCAATGTTGAAGGGGGGCTTGTGAGGCTCTGAAAAGTTGCTGTGCGAAACGATCATACGGTATTGTACACCGGGGGCGTTGTACTCTTTTTCCGCATTGGCAATGACCTTTTTCAGAAAAGCTGTTACCCGCAGACGGAAGGCATGGCAGCAGTTGACACCACCGTATTCGCAACTTTCGTCAGGTTTATCTTCGGCACAGTCGAGGACGATCCCCCAAACGCTCCCCAAACGGAATGTGTAAAAAGAGTTGCCGTTTGCCGTGGGGGTGAACTCTGCCTGACGCTCTGCCCAGGCGCCTCTGAGGTCGTGGTTGCCTCGGGAAAAGACCACCGGGATCTGCCCCCCTGTGATCTCTGCTGCAATACGGTGGGCGACCAGCAGTCTTTCGGCAGTTTCACTGTTGTCGTGGATATCGCCGTTGACAACAAGAAAGTCCATCTCTTTGAAAGACTTTGCGGCGTTGATACCGGCTTCGATGTGATTGTGCACATCCGAAAGCAGATAGAATTTGGGAGCAGGGGAGTCCACTTTACGGAATTTGAAGGTGACTTCACCTTCCATATCGGGTTTATTGTAATAGGAAACGCGCTCTTTGAAACGGCGGTAGCCGATGGTATATTCCCCTGCGGCATCCAGTTCAGCTGCGGGGACAGTGATCTGGTGAAGCATGGTTTCTGAACGCAGAACACCATTGGAGTCATCGTAATACTCACTATCCCCGATATGGCACCACATAACTGTTTTGGATGCGGGGATCACAAAGATCTTGTATTCATCGCCTACGGCATAAACAACGGGCATCGAAGAAAATATTTCACCCGGCAAATCTGCAATCGTCATAAGAAAAATCCTTTACTTTGTACTGAAAGACAAAAGTGTCATTCTCTATAATATAATCTGAATTGACTTTGATTGCAAGATTGCCGGGGGGTATTCTTTACTTCTTTTTCTTTCTGGCAAGGATGATGCGGTCGAGATAGAGCGCACTGACTTTTGAGGAGCCCTTCACATAGTTGGGACCTTCCGCCTTGACAGACATGAAAAGTTCGTAGTCATTGACCCTTTTTCCGGAAGGATCGTGGGGATTGTAGAACTGATTTGAGGGGATCTGGATGTTCCAGGTGGGATGTGCCCAGAAATACCCCTGAGGTTCCAGAGTGATCTTGCCTATGCGGTAGAGGTGGAACTTCTCATCCTGAGGCGTTTTTGCCGCAGGAATGACCAGCCCCAGGGATTTTCCGGGCGTGGAGATGTTGTAGAATCCCATTCTGACAGAACCTCCGTATTGAGGGATGTCCGCCAGGAAGAGCGCCTTCCCGCCCGCAGCATCAGGAACGTTGATGAGCTTGGACTTGCGGAACTCGTTGAGCAGGGGCCAGGTAAGATCGAAGACGATCTCATAGTCATTCAGACCTTTGACCGGGGGGATCTTTGCAGTGAGTCCCACAAGAGCCGCATCCATGTTGCGGTGGAATTCCTTGCCCAATCTGTTGTTGAGGTAAAGGGGCACCAGCAGGGCAAAGTCACTGCGCATCCTTTTTTCAAAGACGGCAGGATCAAAGTGCACTTTGGTGCGGTTTCTCATCAGATTGGCGTAGTCAAGGACGAACCGTTCTTTGCGGATATGTTTTTTGTGCATGGGATCAACTGCAAGAGTCAGTGCTTTGTCGAGCAGAGCGGAGGTTTTTCTGAAAAACGTTTCATCAAGATCAGTGCGCTGCTGGGGGGCGAGGTCATTGAGATTCTGTTTGATTTGGGATTCGCGTTTGATCATGTAGTCAAGGAGTTCCTGCATGACAGGGGCGGCTTTTTTGCCGTAATAGCCTTCCATGAAACATTTTGTCTCTTTGGCAAGATCCCTGCGGGTATTGACCATGTAACGGCGTCCCAGCCAGATGCGGAGCTCGTAGAAAGGCGTTTCCAGCGGCTTTTCATGCTCGATCATGAGAGAGACGGCGCCGATCTCTTTGAAAAGCTGCAAAGTTTCGGGGATCGCGTGGTAGTTTATACCCATGGTGGTGTTGTAGTACATGATCCACCAGTCCCAGATCGTGACGGTGCCGATCTTTTTGTACTCTCTGAAAAGATCGGCGATCTTTTTGTTGTTGGGATGAGAAAAGGGTCTGACAGTATCACGGGAAATTCCGAAACGCACCCAGACATTTTTGTCGGCTTTGATGCCTTGAGGAACATCTTTCACATCCTTGTAAGCCATCATCTGGATGATGACATCGGGAAACTCTTTGGCAATGGTCCGGGCAAGTTTATTGGTGAAATCAATGACGATGCCGCTGTATCCTTTGTATTTTTTTGCCATGGCAAGGCAGTTTTTACAGTTGCAGCGGTAGCCGTTGTCATTGTCGGAAACTTCATAAAGCCAGGGATAGGGCTTGCCGAATTTCTTGCGGTCTTCAAGGATGAACTGGCGGAGCTTCTTTGAAAAGAGCTGAACAGTTTTGGGGTTGGTCCAGCAGATCTGCCCGGGACCGCCTGCGCTGGTTGAGCGGATACGTTTTCCGTTGGTGCCCAGCGAGAAACAATCTTCGTTCTCCTTGCCCCAATCTTTGGTGTAATCGTAGTAGGTATGGCAGACTCTGGGGGAGCCGTAGATCCGGTCAAGACCGTAGCTTTTGATCAAGTCGGTATAGCGCTGGTCGTGCAGAAGATTCTGTCGGTTGCGGAAGGCGTTCAGCTGGCGGGCTCTGTGGTTGTTGGACCAGTAGGTGTGGATGCAGCGGATCTGAAAGTCAGGTTTGCCTTTCAGCTGAAATCCTTTGGGCCAGTCGCAGATTTTTGCTTTGGGGATGACGGTATATTCGTCATCCAGCCACAGAACGCCGTAGTATTTTTCAAGCAGGTCAAAAACACCGTAGAAAACGCCCCGGGGACCGCCCCCTGTGATGACGAGGTTTTTGCCGTCAACGGCTTTGACCAGGTGTTCTTCAAGAGCAAGCTTTGCAGTATCGATCCTGGCTTTGGCAGCAAAGCGGGTCTTGCCAAGGTAGATGAACCGGGTATCTTTGCCGATGGATTTTTCAGAGGCGATCCTGATCTTTGTCCCGTAGACCTTGGTCAGATGGAACACAAGTTCCTTTGCAGCAGTTTGTTCCTGCAGCGTGGGGGGGGCAGGCAGAACAACGGTAATGGCGGAAAGGGCACTCATACTCAGACAAAAGAGGAGCGCCGGATAAAATACAGTTTTCAACATGGAATATTTCTCCTTTTATGATCTATTTTTCAGAAACCGTAACGCCAGCGGTACATCTCGCGTTTGTCACCCCAGAAGGGATACATGAAAAGTCCTGCTCCATAGTTGGCAGGATATCCGTTGACACTGAGATTGGGGATCGTGTACCATTTGCGTTTTTCCGCATGTCCGTCAACGAAAAGGAAGTTGGCAGCCTGATCGTGGCGCAGTGCATAATAGATATTATCATCGCTGACATAGGGAGAACAGGTGGTGACACGGTCTTTCCACTGTTTTTCGCCCAGCTGCGCAACTTTGGAAACATAACGGATCTCATTGATCTTTTTGAAATGCCTGTCATCGTCCTTCATGGCATCCGCTGAACCGTGCAGGGAATATCTGCCCATAAGGTAGGTCAGACCGTAGTTGGAGGCATGGGCAGCACCGTTCATGGAAGCCCGTTCCAGAGGTACGGGATTGACTGAAGGACAGAAAAAGAGTCCCTTGGGACGACTCACATATCCGTCAATGGAGGGGGCATCGTAATTGCCCCCCAAAGGAAGGTAGCCGAAGTGGATCAGAGTGGCGTGAAAAGCTCTTCCACCGGTGGTAAATTTGGAGTCAGAAGGCAGCAGATAGTTGTTATTGTCGCTTGAGTAGGCATTGATGGCAAGTCCGAGCTGCTTCAAATTGTTGATGCAGGTACTTGCTCTGCCGCTTTCACGCGCTTTCCCCAACACCGGCAAAAGCATGGCGGCAAGGATGGCGATGATCGCAATGACGACCAACAGTTCGATCAGCGTGAACGCTGATCGAATGAAGCACGGCTCCGCCGTATGAAGCATTTTCCTGCGGAAAATATGAAGCGCCCCGTTGGGGCATGAAGCGCTTTCTTCGCAAGCATAATAAGGCATTCTTTTGTTCTCTTTTTTCAGGTAATACAACGGAAAAACACCTGTTTGACAAGTTTTACTCACCAACAGTTCGATCAGCGTGAAAACTGATTGTGGGCAGCTCCTGACTGCCGGAGGAAAAAGAGTTGAGGAACTTTTCCGGAACATAACGGGATCCTTTCTTTAGTTTATGAATCATATCGTGCTTTGAAAATAAAATTCAGTTCATTGGTGACGGTGGCGGCAGAATTTTTGTCGGGTTCAGAATCATTCAGCAGCCACGGGGCAAAAACAGTTCTCAGATAGTTTTCGATAACTGAGGTGCGTTGCAAAAAGAAAGTATCGTGCAGTCCTGCAAGTTTTTCCATATCGTCTGCCGGATCTACGCAGACATAGTGGCGGGGGCGGAGGCCGAGAGCATAGAGTTTTTCAACGAGAACACACCCCATGAAAACGATCAGCGTGTCGTCAAGGCTTTCGGCGATTTCCTGGATCGGGAGTGCCGGAGCTGCCCAGATGTGGTTTTCAGGGAATGGCATTGCCCGGAAAATCAGTCCGCCTTCTCCACCGGGTTCCACGGAAATACAGCGGGAGCAGCCCTTTTCCGCAGCACGCTGCGCACACAGTTCTTCGAGGACTTTGTCTGAAGAATAAATACAATGAGTCCCCGGCAATGCCGGTTTCCCGAGAACAAGGTAGGGCAATCTGGAGCTCTGGAGAAGTTCGCAAATGCGGAGATTGTCCTGAAAATCAATATTGGTTATGATGCCGCCCAAGAGTCCCCGGGCGATGAGAGATTTCATCCTTTCATACTGCTCCCCCACATTGTTATAGGGAACAAAGAGCACTTCATGGTCCATCGGATTCAGAACCGATGTCATAGTCCCCAGGTATGCGCTTACGGATCGACCGAGTACATGAGGCGGCTGACCGGCGCTCCGCTTGAGAAAGACTCCGACGATGGGAACTTGGCTTTTCTTGATGGAGCGGGCAAGGATGTTCGGGTGGTAGTCCATTTCCCCGGCTGTCTTTAAAATCAATTCGCGTTTGGCGGCAGAGCACTTCATAGTTCCCGTTTTTCCGTTGAGAACAGAGGAAACAAGGGCACTGCTGACCCCGCATTTCAAAGCAATATCCTTCAAAGTACAGTTGCGTAACGGCATAAGAACACTTCCTTGATTAATCGTTTAATTATAAGATAGACCGTCTGGGGCGATTTGTCAAGAGTGTTTTATGATTTTTTTGAAAATATGATAGAGGTAATTTCAAAAGTCATTCAAAAAATGGCAAAGATGCCATTCGCAAAGAGCTGTAAAGGGTAGTTTGAGGTTGCTACCTGTAAGGTAACAGCCGAAAACGCTCCCTTTAACAGATCGAAGCGAGGGCGCTTTGACAAT
>JAFTIE010000170.1 GCA_017457065.1 Lentisphaeria bacterium | reverse complement strand
TTGCCCTTTCCTGAGCAGGACAATAGCGTCATTCCTGCCCGTATGAAAGAAACGCTTTTGTACCGGATAGGGGTTGAAACGGCTTCCAGCCAGCGGCAGCAGCAAAGGGGCGAACAGGGTAAAGATAAGCAGTTTTTTCATATTGATCTGTCTCGGGGATGATTGGTTTTATATTTCGGGGATCGCTGTTTCCAGAACTCTCAGAACATTGAGCCCCAAAACTTTTCTTATCTCTTCTTCACTGTGCCCGTGTTGGAGCATCCCCGCTGTCAGAAGGGGAAAATTTGTCCAGGCAAGAGAGAGACGCATTTCTTCAGTTGATTCAAAAGGGGGATCCATCTGTTTGCCCAGGTTTTCGTATCTGCCCCGGGATTGTACAGCTCTTTCTCCTTTACGGTAAGTGCCGCAAGTGTAGGTCTGGTCGGTGCCGATGGCAACATGATCTGCGCCGAAGTGCTCCACGGCGTAGTCGATATGACGGAGCATCTCGCAAATATCTCCGGTTCCCCTGAGAAACTGGGAGTAGGCACATATTCCGATCAATCCTCCTTTTGAGGCGATCAGGCGGCAGACCTCATCGGATTTTCCCCGGTGGTGGCCGCTTAAATTTTTCATGACCGTATGGCTTGCCATGACCGGTTTGCGTGAAAGTTCGGCAGCTTCATAACTGGTGCGTTCCCCGGAGTGGGCGATGTCGATGATAACCCCTTGGGCATTCATTTCCTGTACCGCCCGCCGACCGAAGTCGCTGAGTCCGCCGTCATTGTTTTCACAGCAGCCGTCCCCCAGCAGGTTGCGGCGGTTGTAGGTAAAGTGCATCATCCTGACGCCGAACTGATAGAAAACGGCGATGTGTGCCAGAGATTCTTCAATGGTCACGGGGTAGGAAATGGGAACGCCGTTGGTGGAAAAGCAGAGACCGATTTTTTTCTGTTTCTTTGCTTCAAGAAAATCCGCAGGCTTCACAGATCGCATATAAAGTTCAGGATAACGGTCGGGCAGGGCGATCCGCCGGGAAAGACGCTTGATGAGTTCGGGGATCTCATTGCCTTCCACTCCGGAGTTCGCCATAAGAGCGTCAACACCTGAAGCCTCCCACGCTTCAAGGCACTCTTTGTAAAGCTCCGGATCTTCCATGAACTGCAGCATGTAGTATTGTTCGTGGACATTTCTGTACTCCAGCACCCCGCAAAAATCCTGCAGGCGTTCCGGCGGAACAAAGGCGCAGGGGGTGAAGCCGAAAGGTTCCATGACAAAGGCATCCTTGTGGAACTCCAAGGCATAACTCAATTCTTTTTGCGAAAGTCCCAGTTTCCTGATACCGATCTCTCTGGCAGTTTGTATCTTGGCGTTCATAAGCTTTCTCTCAAGTAGGATTTCATGATTTTAAACAGCGTGAGTTGGTCTGATACATCTTGTTTGATAAAATACAGCAAAAGCAGTTTTCTGTCAAGAGGAATATTTGAAGAATCGTAATTTTTTTGTATGTATCCAATTTGCAGAATTTGCCTTTATGCAGAAGAAAATTTGACAAAAAGGAATTGAGGATGTATTTTATCAAAATACTGACAGTGATGACACTTTCAACAAAAGGAAAATCAAATGAAATCATTGAGCCTTCTTCTGGCTTTGAGCATGGCTTTCTGCTGTTGCGCAAAGGAGTATTTCGTTGCCGTTGACGGTAATGACAAAGGACCGGGAAGTAAAGAAAAACCTTTCCGGAACATCAACAGAGCTCTCGCTGATCTGCAGCCCGGCGACATCGTCACTGTCCGCGGCGGCGTGTATCGTGAACAGGTGCTCATGCGCCGTTCAGGAACTCAGGCAAAACCCATCATTCTGCGGGGCGCTCCCGGAGAAACTGTTCTCATTTCATCAGGATTCCCCGTCAAAGGCACCTGGAAAAAGACGCCCGGATACCGTTACGTCTATGAAAATACCTTCCCTTACGCTGTCAGTATCCTTTTTGACTCCATACTCATCAACCGTTATCTGGGGGTTGAGGATATGGCGCTTTTGGATAAAACCCCGGGCGGTTATTTTCAGGATACAAAAACAGGTAAACTTTACATCAATACCTTTACCGGGCGCAACCCCAATACCATTAACGTCATGATCATTCCCTGGTGGGGCGGCAGAGGCGAAGCCGGATTCGGCGGCGGGAAAACCGGCAATAATCTTCAGAAATTTTCCGCAAATACCGGGGAGCTGTACCAGTGGAACAAAGGATTCATGGTCACAGGCAGCAATATCATTGTTGAAAATTTCCATCTGGGTTTCTGGCCCGGTCAGGGGATCCGTGTCAACGCTCCTGCTCAGAATGTGACCGTCCGCAACAACACGGTTTTCGGCGGTACCTGCGGTATCATGCTCTACGGAGCTGTCGCCAACTGCAAGATCCTCAATAATAAAGTCTTCCGTGTTGCAGGGTCAGGGATCCAACTTGCCGGAAGCGGCACAAAATGTCTTGCCAAAGGCAACCATGTGTTCAACTGTGGTACCTGTTCGCCTTTCAAAGCTGCTAAAGAAGCCTCTTCCGGAAACATCTTCAATATTGCCCATTACGGAGCCTATTCCTATACTGACATCATTGACAACACCGTTGTTTCCACCGACAAAGAGCGCTGCGGCAGAACGTTGATGCGGAACAAAGGCGCTATCCGGAAACACACTACCCAGACCGGCAATGTTTTCTACGGCGGCGGCGTCAGCCTTTATGCTGCTGAAAAAAGTACTGCGGTACTTTCCAACAACACCTGTTTTCAGGGGCAGATCAATATCGGCAAGTTGAAGACAGAAAACAAATATACCCCCGTAATGGAGAACAACCTTTTTATCTCTGACAAAGACAAAAAAGATCCCCGATTTGCTGATGTGTTCCACCACGATTTCCGTCTGAGAGCCGACAGTCCCCATCTGGGCAAAGGGGCTTTCCCAAAAATTGGCAACATGCTTTACGTGAAACCTGCCGGTAATGGCGATGGTTCAACGCCTGCCAGGGCAGCTTCTCTTGCCGCAGCCTTGAAGAAGATCAAAGGCAAAGATCCCGTTGTGTATATGCTCCCCGGAGTCTATTCCGGCAAAGCCGTTGTTTCAGGAGATGTCAGGATCGCCAATCACGAAGGGGGCAAAGTCACTGTTGACAAGGGCGCTTTCAGCGGTAAAGGCAATGTGACTTTTGACGGGATCATTTTTAAGAACAGCTCCGTCGTCTTGAAGGGAAATCTTCTTGTCCGGCGTTCCGTTTTTGACAGGAGCAATGTAAATGCCGCAAAAACAGTGCTTGAAAATTGTACTTTCAGAAACTCCGATGTTGCGGGGAAGATCATCTTGCGCAACTCCTTTGTCTGCGGCACAGGCAACAGCTTTGCTTTCGGAGGTATGATCAGTGAAAACAACTGTTTCAATGCTCAAAAGGCTTTGGAAGCTTTCCAGAGCCGGGTTAAAGAAAATCACAAGAGCTTCTTCCGCAATGTCAAACTGAATGCCGATTACACTTTGCCCGCCGACAGTAATCTTTCCAGCGCCGGTCTTGATTGCAGTGTCATCGGCGGAAGAGGTGTGGCACCTTTCAAGCAGAGTGTCAAAATTGAAAATCTGCAGATCAAACAGCTCAGTGCCGATAGTGCCATGATCAGCTGGGATACTCCCCGGCACTACTGTAACGTCAATGTGCGGATGAAATGTGTTGAAAGCCGCAAAATGCTTCCCGGCAACAGCTTTCATCAGGAAAGTTTGCGTTCCACTCACGGCGAGATACTGCTGCAGGATCTGATCCCCGGAAATACCTACCAGATCAACTGCCATTTTTATCCTCTGAACGGAGAAAAGATGGTGACAAAGAGTCTGACTTTCAAGGTCAGCAACTCCCATACGCACAAAGCAGCAACTCTCATCGTTGACAAGAAAGCTCCCGGAGCATTCCGCACTATCGGCGAAGCCATCTCCAAAGCCGGTGTGGGAGACACCATTCTGGTCGGACCCGGCGTTTACACTGAAGAACTCAATCTCTACATTGACAAAGTGACCCTTAAGAGCCGTATCCCCGGCAAGGCTCATCTCAATGTCGCCGAAAGGTTGAATTATGCCCTCAAAGTGACCCGTGCCAGAGGTGTGACCGTTGACGGGTTCCAGTTCGTCGGACTGCCTTACTCCGCCGGACGCAAAGCTCTCTGGATCAGCGGAACAAAAGATTTCACGCTCCGCAACTGTTTCTTCCACCGCAGGGCAGGCGGAAGAGTGAGCAACATTCAGTTCCTGGGACACTCTGTCAATAATGTGCTGGTTGAAAACTGCGTCTTTGACTCAGGGTTCCACGGCATCTGGATCTATCCCGGAAAAGATGTGACGATCCGCAACTGCACCTTCTACGGCAACGGTGTCAATGCCATCCATGTGGGATGCGAACAAAGATGGAAGACAGAAATCTACAACAACATCTTTCAGGATACCGTTTCCAACCACCACACGGCGGCTGTGACTGTCGCTGAGCACGGACCTCATGTCTATTGCGACTATAACATCTACTGGAAGACCCAACGTGCGCCCAGACAGTGCTATTATGCTTTCGGGCGTCACAAACCCGGACACAGCTACAGTGCCCCCTGGTCCGTCAAGAAGAGAAATCAGCCTGAGACTTTGAAAGAGACTCAGCGCCGCTTCGGTGTTGAAAAACATGCCATTGAAGCCGATCCCCGCTTTGCAGATGTGACCAAAGCTGACTTCTCTCTCAAACCCGGTTCTCCGGCATTCGAGAGAGGAAAGAACGGCAAAAATATCGGTGCTGACTTTTCCATCTTCAAATAAAACGGGACTTTTTTCTTCTGCGGCAGATTTTTCTGCCGCTTTTTTTTTGAAAAGAGTTGCAATTTGGTATGTGAAGGTGTAATTTTTACAAGAGCTGTTTTTTTAATGTTTTTTACCCTATTACGGCAAAAGGAAAAAAATGAAGAGAATATTTGTATTGATCGTTGCTGCTGCCGCTTTTGTATGCAGCGGGGCAGAGTATTTTGTTTCCAACTTTGGGAACGACAGCTGGCAGGGCAGTGCTGCAAGACCTTTTAAAACGATCCTCAAAGCGGCATCAAAGGTCAAACCGGGAGATACCGTCACTGTCAGAGGGGGGATCTATCACGAATTGCTGACACTCCGCACTTCCGGAACTCCGGAAAAGCCCATTATTTTCCGGGGCGCTCCCGGCGAAACGGTTCTTATGACGGGAGCTTATCCCGTTGAGAAAAAGTGGAGTAAAACAGCCGGGACCCGCTTTGTCTATGACTCCTTTTCCCCTTATGAAGTCAATATGTTGTTTGATTCAAAGCTCATCAACCGCTATATGCGGGTCGATTCTTTGGATATGCTCGATCGCCAGCCGGGAGCTTTCATGCTTGATAAAAAAACAGGGAAACTCTATGTCAATACATTTACGGGAGCTCATCCTGATTCATTGCGCTTCATGATCGTGCCTTTCCTTGCCGGCGGTTCACGGTACGGTGTCAACGCCGATGCTGTGCGGATCCCCTTTTCCGGGAATACCAAAGGCGTCTACAGACTCGGCAAAGGAGTCATGATCTACGGCAGCAACATCATCTGGGAAAACTTTTACATGGCTTTCTATCCCGGGCAGTGCATCCGTGTCAATGCTCCTGCTGCTAATGTGATCATCAGGAACAATACTGTTTTCGGCGGTACCTGCGGCATTATGTTTTACGGGGCTGTCAAGAATAGTAAGATCCTCAACAATAAAGTGTTCCGTGTTGCCGGAACGGGTATTCTGCTGGCAGGTAACGGCTCAAAGTGTCTTATCAGAGGAAACTATGTCTACAACTGCGGCACTTGTTCTCCCTTCAAAGGAGCCACAGGCGGCAGTGAGGGAAATGTGTTCAATATCGCCCACTACGGCGGCTATCAATACAGCGACATCATTGACAACACAGTCGTTGCCGATGACCATGAACGCTGCGGCAGAACATTGATGCGGAACAAAGGAGCCATCCGTAAGTTCACCACCCAGACAGGAAATGTCTTTTACGGCGGCGGCGTGAACTTGTATGCTACTGATGACGGTTCAGCTCTTCTTGCCAATAATACAGTTTTCGGAGGGACCATATCCATCGGTTCCCTTACCTCCGGCGGCAAGTATACTCCTGAGATCCGTGACAATCTCTTTCTGACTCAGCGGCAAGACCCCAAATTTGCTGATGTGTTCCACCGGGATTTCCGGCTGAGACCTGACACTCCTTATCTGGGTAAAGGGGCTTTCCCCAAAGCCGGAAACATGCTCTATGTGAAACCTGCCGGAAATGGCGACGGCTCCACGCCGGAAAAAGCTGCCGGATTCACCGCCGCTCTTGCCAAAGTAAAAGGCGGCACACGGGTGATCTACATGCTTCCCGGTGAATATACAGGGAAAGCCATGATTTCAGGCAATATAAAACTTGCCAATTACAAAGGCGGTAAAGTGACCGTAAAAAACGGCGTCCTCATCGGCAAGGGCAAGATTTGTGCTGATGGTATTATTTTCAAAGGCGGATCATTCCGCATCAAAGGCGAAGTGACCGCCACACGGAGCGTCTTCGACGGATGCGATCTGCAAGCAGATAATATCGTGCTCAAGAATATCACGCTCCGGGAATCCCGTATTGCAGGGCGCACGACTTTGCGCGACTCCCTTTTGCTGGGGATGGGGAATAAATTGACTCTTTCACGCATCATCAGTGAGAACAACTGTTTCACTTCTCAGGAGGCTTTGACTGCTTTTCAGAAACAGGTCAGAGAAGCCCACAGGAGCTTCTGCCGTTCCGTAACTTTGGATAAGGAGTTTACTTTGCCTCAGGGGAGCGACCTTGCCTGTGCCGGAATTGACTGCAGCCCCGTTGGCGGAAGAGCTCCGGCACCCGCAGTTCAGGCGCTGAAAATTGAAAAAATTCAAGCCAAAGCTGTCAGCAGTTCAAGCGTCATGGTCACCTGGCAGACGCCCCGGCATTATTGCGATGTAAGTGTCCGGTGTTATTCACTTTCTGAAAAAAAGGAGTCCAGTGTCGCATATTTTCGGCAGGGAGGACTGCGGGAAACTGCCGGAGAGGTCCTGCTTGACAACTTCAAGGCAGGGAAATCTTACCGGATCAATCTCTATTTCTATCCCATCAACGGTCAGGCGCGGGTTTCCCGTCAGATCAACTTCAAGATGCCTGAAGGTTTTTCACACAAACCGATTACCTTGCAGGTGGATAAAAAGGCTCCCGGCGCTTTCCGGTCCATCAATGCTGCCATGGCAAAGGCTGGCCCCGGAGATACCATTATGGTGGGACCCGGCACCTATACTGAAGCTGTTGCGGTTTACCTTTCAGGGATCACTCTGAAAAGCCGCATCCCCGGAAAAGCGGTCCTGAATCTCGGCGGATTGCTCAATTACTGCATCAAAACTCATAAGACCTCCCATGTTACCATTGACGGGTTCCGTTTTACGGGACTTCCTTATTCAGCGTCATCCACCACGGTCAGGGCTTCGGCGGTCAAAAACTTCACCATGCGCAACTGTTATTTCACCCGTCCCGCCCATGGCGGCACAGGGAACATTCACCTGATGGGGTTTGGTCCGGAGGGTATCCTGGTTGAGAACTGTGTTTTTGATTCCGGATTCCACGGTATCTGGATCTACCCCGGGAAAAATGTGACGGTCAGAAATTGCACCTTCTCAGGGGGCGGTGTCAACGCCATCCATGTGGGGTGCGAACAGGGGGACAGAACAGAAATTTACAACAACATCTTCGTTGATACCGTTTCCAACCACAACAGCCCTGCAGTCAGTGTGGCAGAGCATGGAAAACATGTTTATTGCGACTACAACCTTTACTGGAAGACCAAGCGCGCTCCCATGCAGCGGTATTACAGTTTCGGACGCTACAAGCCCAATCACACCTACAGTGCCGTCTGGCATGTGAAAAAGAAAGATATGCCCCTGACCCTTGCCGATACCAGAAAGCGTTTCGGAGTTGAGAAACACGCCATTGAAGCCGATCCTCTGTTCGTGGATGAACGCAGCGGCAACTTTGCCCTCAAGAAAAATTCTCCTGCCATCGGCAAGGGGCGTGACGGAAAAAATATAGGCGCTGATATGAGTATTTTTAAATGAACTTTAATCGAAAGGCAGATACCATGATTGATTTACCGAATGTTTTCAACGGCGGATTCCTTGGGGATCTTGTTGAGAGAGAGTTGCGTAATGTCGCTTTGAAAAAGGACCGTATGCATCAGGTCCCTTTCACAAAAGAAGAGTGGGATCCTCAGGCACTCCGTCAGAAGATCATGGCGGCAATGGGAACTGAGATCGACCATGATCTTCCCCTTGATGTGGAAATCACCAAAACCATCGACTGCGGTCCATACGAGATCCATTGTCTGAGCTATGTAAGCCGTCCCGGATTCCGGGTAACGGGCAACCTTTATGTCCCAAAGGGGGAAGGTCCTTTCCCCGGAGTGATCAATCTTCACGGTCACTGGTCCCAGGGACGCCTTGCCGGTAGAGTGCAGATGCGCGGGCACATATTGGCACAATGCGGATATGTGGTTCTGGCGGTGGATGCTTTCGGATCAGGTGAACGCAGCCCGGAGCATGGCGTTTACTCCTATCACGGAGGGCTGCTGGGGGGATCTTTGCTCCAGATCGGTGAATCTCTTATGGGGCGTCAGGTTGTTGACAATATGAGAGGCGTGGATCTTCTGTGTTCTCTGCCTTATGTGATAAAAGAGCGTATCGGCGCTTGCGGCGCTTCCGGCGGCGGCAACCAGACCATGTGGCTTGCTGCCATGGATGAGCGTATCACCGCCGCCGTGCCCGTTGTGAGTGTGGGGAGTTTCCAGTCTTATGTTCTCTGTTCCAACTGCATGTGCGAACTTCTCCCCGGCGGCTTGGAGATCGCCAATGAAGCAGAGGTGCTTGCTCTGGTGGCACCCCGTGCCATTATGCCTGTAAATGGAGTGCTTGACGATAATCCTGCATTCAACCCGGCTCAGACCCGCCGGACTGTGGACGAAGCCAAAAGAATATTCCGGGCATACGGTGTGCCGGGAAATCTGCGCCAGATGGTGACAGAAGAGCACCACTTTTTCGGACCCGATGTGGTAAAAGCCCTCATCGGATGGTTTGATCTGCATCTGAAAGGAGAGGGGGACGGAGAAGCTGCGGCATCATTGCCGTCCTGGGATCCGCTTCCGGAAGATGAGGTGATGGTCTACCCCAAAGGGAATCGTCCGGCAGAGGTGATCTCGATTCCTGAGTATCTGAAAATCAGGGAACAGGAAGTGCTTGACAAAGCTGAATTTGATCCTGAACAGTTGCGGGAGATCCTCAAACTTGAAGATGTCTCAGTGAAAGAGATGTCACGCTTTTCAGCCCGGGACAACTGGGAACGGATCGGCATCGAAGGCAGCGACGGCAGACTTACTCCGTTGCTGCTGCGTTTACCTGCAGATCCTGCCAAAGAGACCGTTATCCTCGGAACCGCCGTCACAAAACTTACTCTGTCGGCAAATCCCATGATCGCAGAACTCATCAGAGGAGGATACGGCATTGCCATTGTGGATCTCTGGGGCGGCGGCGAAAACAATTTGCGTGTCAGTGGCGCCAACGACGCTTACTATGCCCGCTCTCTCATGTGGCTCGGCAAGTGCCTTCAGGGAAAATGGGTGGAAGATTTCTTCATGATCGAAAAGTTCCTGAAAGCTCTTCTTGGCAAGGAGGCAGTTTTGGGTGCCGCCGGTATCGGTGACTCTGCCGTCGCTGCTTCTTTGTTTGCCGCTTTGCGCAATGAGCCGACTCCTTTGTGGCTGACCGATGCACCTGAAACGCTGTGTTATGCCAAAGAAAAGGAGGGCAAACACAGTCAGGCTGTCATCATCCCCGGTATCCTCAGCTGCTGCGACATGCCCCTGCTTCTTGAACATGCCGGAGCCTCCGTCAAAAAGTTTTTTACTGAAAAGAAATAATGGTGAAAAATATGACGCAGCCTATTTCATACCTTGAAGAGATCAAGCGTAAAGGGGTACACCTTTCCTCTCTCTGGATGGTGGCGGCAACTTTGCTGCTGGGCAGATATCAATGGATCAGCTGTCTGCTCTTTGGAGCGCTTCTGCTCCTGACTCTGGTATCAGAACATGATTATGCCAATGGTGGAAAATATCTGGGGCGCCTGTACGGACAACTTTTCGGCAGGATGCTCCGTAATGAGGTCAAACCCGGACAGTGGATCGTTTCCGGCGGCGCTCCTGTTCTGGCGGCAGCATTGTTGGTCAATCTGCTTTTTGTTCCTTTTATCGCCGCAGCGGCAATGGCGGTCATGCTGACAGGTGATGCCGCCGCCGCGTTGATCGGCAGAAAGTTTGGAAAGCACAAAACCGTAAACGGCAAATCATGGGAGGGATTTTTTGCCTTCATCATCGTCGGATACGGAGCCATGGCAGCAGTGCTTGCCATTGTGGGGGTACAGGAACGCTATTTTCTCTGGGGCATCGGCGGCGTGATACTGGCTGCTGTTGCTGAATTGTTCCAGAAACAGCTGAAAGTGGATGATAATTTTTCTATTCCCCTTTGTTCAGGTGCGGTACTTTTTGTGTGCTCACTGTTCTGAGGAGCGTTGAGGAGAACTGCAAAGAAGGTAAAAAGTTTTATTTTACGCTTCTTTAACTTGCAATTTGACGACTTCAGCTTTATATTATATGTGTTACTGTTTGTTTTTTAATCTAAAATATAGGAAATAGAGGAATATGCCTGTTGATATTCTCGTTGGGACCCAGTGGGGTGACGAAGGTAAGGGGAAACTTATTGATGTTTTGACCGGTGATGTGGATATGGTCGTGCGTTTTCAGGGTGGAAACAATGCCGGTCACACTGTGGAGATCGGTTCTGAGCGTTATGTTCTGCACCTGGTGCCTTCCGGGATTTTCCGCCCCGGAGTCCGTTGCGTCATTGGTAACGGTCTTGTGGTTGATCCTGTTGCTCTGGTCGAAGAGATCGAAGGTATCCGTGCCAGAGGCATCACCGCCGACAATCTTGAACTTTCTGACCGTGCCCAGCTGATTTTTGTCTATCATAAGCGCGCCGACGCTCTCAATGAAAAGGGCGCTGCCCGTAAGATCGGAACCACCGGACGGGGTATCGGTCCTGCTTACTGTGATAAAATGCGCCGCTGCGGTATCCGTGGTATCGACCTCTGCAAGCCTGAGGTTCTCAGTGCCAAGTTCCGTGCCGAAGCTGCCCGGTACAACAAGATTTTTGCCGATGCCGGTGCTGAACTGATCGACATCGAAAAAGAGCTTGCTCTTGTGCTTGAAGCCGCTGCCAAGCTGGCTCCTCTGGTCCGCAATACTGCCTACACCATTGCAGAAGCTGTCAAAGAGGGCAAAAAGATCCTCTGCGAAGGCGCTCAGGGGGGATTGCTTGACGTGGATCATGGAACCTATCCCTTTGTGACCAGCAGCAACACCATTTCAGGCGGTGCCTGTACCGGTGCCGGTATTCCTCCCACCGCAGTCCGTAACGTTTACGGCGTTATCAAGGCTTACACTACCCGTGTGGGTGAAGGTCCTTTCCCCACCGAGCTGTTTGATGCTGACGGTGAACTGCTCCGTGCACGGGGCAGAGAGTTCGGCGCCACTACCGGTCGTCCCCGCCGTTGCGGATGGTTTGATGCCGTGGCTTCCCGTTACTCCTGTATGCTCAGCGGTGTGAACAAACTTGTTGTCACCAAGCTGGATGTGCTTGATGAATTCGACGAGATCGCTGTCTGTACCGCTTACGAGATCGACGGTGTCCGCACCACTGAGTTTCCCGCAGCTGTGGAGGATCTTGAAAAGGTCAAGCCCGTCTACGAGATGATGCCCGGTTGGAAAACTGCTTTGGATGCAGTGACCTCTCCTGAGGGACTTCCTGAAAATGCCCGGAAGTATCTTGCCCGGATGGCTGAGCTCATCGGCGCCGAAATCGAGATCATTTCTGTCGGTCCCCGCCGGGATCAGACATTCAAAGCGTGAGATGAAATATGGCCGCAAACGGCCGTAGAGATATGACCGACTCCGGGAACTCATCCAAAAACAGTTCCCGGAGTTTTGGTGGTTTTATTGCAGGATTTGACTGGCTGCAAATCATTGCTCTTGCCTTTTTGTTGACTACCGGATTGATTTTTATCCATGCCACCGGCGTTCAGGTGGGGACACCTGCCGCTGCTTTGTTTTTCAAAAAACAGTTGACCCAGTGGATCCCTCTCGGGGTATTGCTCTGGGGATTCTTTGCCCTGCAGGATCATCGTAAATTTTATTTCAAATCCGGCGGGGTTCTGTTTTTCATTCTGACGACCATTGCCCTCATACTGGTATTGAAATACGGGATCAAGGTCTATGGTGCAAAGCGGTGGCTCATGATAGGATCGTTCCGGCTTCAGCCGTCGGAGTTCGGCAAACTTTCTTTGATATTGGTCCTTGCCTGGCTCTTTTCCACCCCCCGTTTCAGCGGCGCAAAGTGGGCAGGGATCCTGACAGGGGGGGCTATTGTGCTGATCCCTGCCATACTGATTTTCAAAGAACCGGATCTGGGGGGGACCTTGATACTGTTCCCTATTGCCGGAGCCATGATGATCGTTTCCGGTCTCAAGTGGCGCTGGCTGCTCCTGATCGCCGTAATTGGCGCTGCAGCTTTTTTTGCCCTGCGGGCTGTGGTGCTTGCCGATGATCCGCTCCCTGAC
Source organism: Lentisphaeria bacterium (assembly GCA_017457065.1). Lineage (GTDB taxonomy): Bacteria > Verrucomicrobiota > Lentisphaeria > Victivallales > Victivallaceae > UBA1784. The sequence goes on along the minus strand of JAFTIE010000170.1, from coordinate 947 downwards.
AAAACGAATACTGTGAGCACGATTGAGAGTGGTAAAGCACCCAAAAAGGGACTTCTCAAGCCTTATCAGAAAAGGCGTTTGCGGGTCTTTTTCAAGCCCAATTCAGATATCAGCAACAGCGGACACAATGTCTATCAATCCCGTTTGGCAGTTGGTGCGGGGGGCATTTGGGGAAAAGGTATCGGCAACGGTACTCAGAATCAGCTGGGATTTCTCCCCCAAACAGTTGCCAATAACGACTTTATTTTTTCAGTTATAGCCGAAGAAACGGGATTCATGGGATGTCTTCTGCTTCTGGCTGGCTATGGACTGCTTTTCTTTTCTATCGTGCGGACAGCTCTCAAAGCAGCTCCCTATGGGCGTATGATCGCAGTCGGTATCGGTGCCATGTTCTTTTGCCACACCTACATCAACATCGGTATGTGTATCGGACTTGCCCCTGTGACCGGTTTGCCGCTTCCCTTTGTGAGCTATGGCGGTTCCTTTATCTTTGTGGGCATGATCTCAATGGGGATCATGCAAAGCATCTACCGCTGCAGGGAACAGGAAGGGTAAACGCCCTCAGAAAAAAAGTCAGCTCTCACAACCGGGAGCTGACTTTTTGATTTTAGAGGCAATTTCAAAACTCCTCAAAATTGTCAAAGCGCCCTCGCTTCGATCTGTTAAAGGGAGCGTTTTCGGCTGTTACCTTACAGGTAGCACCCTCAAACTACCCTTTACAGCTCTTTGCGAATGGCATCTTTGTCATTTTTTGAATGACTTTTGAAATTACCTCTTTGGAGAAAACTTTTCAGAAGGGGCTTACCTGGACTTGCAGAGGGAATTTCTTTTGCATGGCAAAAGTGCCGCCAAGGTAAATATCGACTGTAAGAACATAGGAGCCCGGTTTTACTTTTTGGAGGGAGAGTGTGTTTCCCTTGCCCTTGAGAAGAGTTTTTCCGGCACTG
>JAFTIE010000169.1 GCA_017457065.1 Lentisphaeria bacterium | reverse complement strand
TTCCCCGGCGGCACCTGCTCTGGCTGCTCCTTCTCATTATTCCCGCAGGTCTCTGGCTGGTACTCAAAAAACGTAAAAAACAGGCGGTTCCCCTTTCGCTCCGTCAGCGCACCCTCGGTGCATTGGATTCACTCCGTGCCGGGGTATTCGCCCGCCGTCTCACAGCCCGTGAGGGGATCGCCGGTATTTCTGATCTGCTGCGCAATTATCTGGAAGAACGTTATGCTCTCCCCGCCTCAGGAAAAACGACTCCTGAGTTTCTGGATGAGATGGAGTTCCACTCCGCTCTGCCCGCCCGTGCCGGAAATTTTCTGCGGACTTTTCTCAATGCAGCAGATATGATAAAATTTGCTCAGGCGCCTTGCGATGCCGCCGCCGTCAGTACGGCTGTGGAGAGCGCCGTTGAACTGGTCAAAAGCACTTCAGATGCAGAAAAGGAGGAACAGTAATGTTTGAATTTGCTCTCCCGTGGGTCCTTGCGGGGATCCTTCTTCTGCCTTTGCTCTGGTACTATCTTGTTTTTCTGAAAAAACATCCTTCGATCGTCGTTCCTTCAGCGGGGATCTTCAAGCGTTCCTGCGGCAAAAAGCGCTCTTTGAGTGCCGTCAACTGGCTCTATCTTTTTGCTCTTCTGCTTCTGATCGCTGCCCTGGCACGGCCCCGGAGCGGTGATGAAAAGCTTATTGTCCGCTCCAAGGGGATCGATATCGTGCTGGCTCTTGACATGTCAGACAGTATGCGCGCCATAGATGTTCCGGGACATATTTCAAGCGCTGAAGCATTTTCAGAAGGGATCACCCGGGGAACTTTGAAAAACCGCCTGGAAACAGCCAAAGAGGAAATACGCAAGTTTATCCTCGCCCGTCCCAACGACAGGATAGGACTTATCGGCTTTGCGGATCTGGCTTACAGCTTCTCCCCCCCGACACTGGATCACCGCTGGCTGCTGGAACGCTTGAAAACGCTGGAACCGGGGCAGCTGGGCAGTGCCACGGGTATTGCTTCAGCGATCAGTTCAGGAACAAGGCGTCTCAAAAACTCAAAAGCTCCCCGCCGGGTGCTGGTGCTTTTCACTGACGGTGCCAATACAGTGGAAAACCGTCTGACGCCCGAACAGAGCGCCAATCTTGCCAAAGAGTTCAACTGTATCATCCACACTGTAGGGATCGGCAGCAGCAATGCCTATATTCAGACAGGATTCGGATTTCAGAGAGCACAGGCTGATTTCGATGAAAAACTTCTTTCCTCCATTTCAAAGATCACAGGCGGAACAACTTTTCGTGCTGCTGATGCTGAAGGGATGAAAAGGGTCCTCAGTGAGATCAACGCTCTTGAAAAGACCAATATCGAACAGCCCAAATACACTGAATACAAAGAGTATGCCCCTTATCTGGCGCTTGCGGCGGCATTGCTGATCCTTTTGGGATTCTTTCTGGAAAACACCTTCAAATTACGAATCCCGTAAACTCCTTGAAAATCACTCCGTTCCGCAGTATATTATATAAAATGTAAAATATCTACGGAGTCTTTATGAAACAACTTGTGCGATCTGCCGCAGTTGCAGGAACTTTTTACGGTGCGGACCCCGCAATGCTCCGCCGCCAGCTGCAGAGTGTTGATTTGCCGGAGCCCGTTCCGGGAGCGTGTGCGTGCATGGTCCCCCATGCCGGTTATGTGTTTTCCATGCCCACTGCCTTGCGGACTCTGGCAGCGGCACGGCGTAATAAAACTTTTTCCAAAGCGGTCGTCATCGGACCTTCACACCGTTCATTTTTCACAGGTGCCACTGTTGCTGAGTTCAGCAACTGGGCGACGCCTTTCGGCAGCGTTGAAGCAGATGCTCAAAGTTCGGAGCTTCTGGCAAATGATCCGATCCCGGAAATGCATTTTGACAATGCTCCCCACTTGCAGGAGCACTCCATTGAAGTGCAGCTGCCTTTGCTGCAGTATCTTTTTGAAGGGATAAAAATAGTCCCGGTCCTTGCCGGACAGCTGGATCTGCGTTCTGCAACAGCTTTGGGAAAACGTCTTGCTCAGCTCCATACGCCGGATACTTTCTGGGTCATCAGCGGTGATTTCACCCATTACGGCAGAAATTTCAATTACACTCCCTTCGGACTTCCCGTCGATCCGCAAAAGCTCAATACTCTCGACAGGGAAGCGGCGGAATTCATAGCCGCCGGGGACATTCCGGGAGTGGCGGCTTTCCTCAACCGCACCCATGCCACCATTTGCGGGATCAATCCGGCAGTGCTCTTTCTGAAAACCATGGAAGCTGCGGGAGTATCCATCACAGGCAAAGTAACTGAAGTCACCGATTCCGGAGTTGTTTCCAAAGATTTCAATCACATCGTCGGCTACGCCGGGATCCTCTTCACAGAAAACGAAAAATGAAACTTGATTCTGCTCAAAAAGCCTGGGTCGCATACGATATGGGCAATGCTGCCTATGCCTTGATCGTCCGGACTGTCTTTGCGGCGATCCTTTTCAAATATTGCGCCAATGATGTCTGGGGAAAAGAAAACACCACCGCCTACTGGGGATATGTCTGCAGTTCTGCCGGTATCGTTGCCGGTATCGTGTCGATCTCCCTGGGGTTTTTCGCCGATAAATTTCACTGCAAAAAGCAGCTTTTTGCGGCATTCGTTCTGGGGGGAGTCCTCAGCACTGCTGCTTTTGTTTTCATGCAGCAAGGCATGGCGTGGGGGGTGCTGTTCCTGAGCTTCATCAGTTTGGGGTGTTACATGAGTGCCAACTCTTTTTACGATTCACTGCTCCTTTCTGTGGCTCCTCCTGAGATCCGGGACCGGCTCTCTTCTCTGGCTTATGCTCTGGGATATGTGGGCGGTGTCATCCCCTTTGTCATCTGCCTTGCCCTGACCTTTGTGATCGAAGATCAGATCGCCGCCATCAAATACGCCTTTATCATTGCGGCGGTCTGGTGGCTGATACTTACACTGCCATCCTTGTATCTCGTCCGGGAAAGCCGGAAAGAAAGAGATTTGTCTTTGAATTTCATTTCCAATTTCAAGAGTCTGCTGAAAAACAACAACGTTCTTCTTTTTCTCATTGCCTATTTTCTCTACATTGATGGCGTGGGGACCATTTACACCATGGCTACTCCCATTGCCAATGACATCGGCATCACAACGCCACAGCTGTTGGCAGTCATT
>JAFTIE010000168.1 GCA_017457065.1 Lentisphaeria bacterium | reverse complement strand
GTCAAAGCGCCCTCGCTTCGATCTGATAAAGGGAGCGTTTTCGGCTGTTACCTTACAGGTAGCAACCTCAAACTACCCTTTACAGCTCTTTGCGAATGGCATCTTTGTCATTTTTTGAATGACTTTTGAAATCACCTCTGAGATTAAGAATTTATTATGGACTTCAAAAAATTTGACAGGACACTTTTTGTGTCTGCTGCGGTGCCGGGGGGTATTGCTGTTACGCCGTGGCTGGGGATTTTTTTGTACAACAGAAATTGCTTCACTTTGACTTTATCCGGGGCACTTTTTATTGCCGGAGCTGCTTTCTGTGTCATCACTCTTTTATGTGCGGCTTTGCTTTGGACTGTGGATCTTTGCCCCTGGAAAGAGCGTCTCCGGGCACTCTTTACCGGACTTTCCGCAGCAGCGATCGTTCAGTATTACGGCTGTTACGATGCCTTTGACAAGGAGCTGCCGCACAATATTTTCTGGATGGATGCCCTGTTGTTTTGCGGCGTTTATCTGCTGCTTCTGGGGGCGCCTGTCTTTCTGGCGCTCTGGCAGACTCAAAGATGTTACAAATGGCGGCTCAAGATCGCTTTGGTGCTGCTCTTGACACAGCTGGTCTCTCTGGGGTACGCTTGTATTTCTTCTCCGCCTGTGGGGGAGGCGTATGATTTCCGGGAGTACAGTTTTTCCGAAAAAGATAAATTTACCTTCGGCTCCAAAGAAAACATCATCGTTCTGGTGGTGGATTGCATGGGGGAACGGCTTTTGAAAGAGGTGTTGGTCAAGTATCCGGGAACGGCGGAAATATTCCGGGATTTTACCTGCTTTGACCGTGTGGTAAGTCCACTGCCGAGGACCATGTATGCTGTTCCCGCTTTGCTGACAGGGATCGACTTTCCCCGTGATGAAAAAGGGGAGCCTGCCGATGAGGACCATGCCGCATATTTGAGCAGAGTCTGCCGGGAAGAGTCTTCACTTTTCCCCCTTGCACGTTCAAAGGGATTCCGAACTGAGGGGTATCCCTTTATATTGCAGACTATCAGCTATGCCCCCGATGTGATCGATAACTCTCAAGCCATTACTCAGGAGGTGAAAAAAGAATCTGTCGGGAAGATCACTGAGATCGTTTTGAACCGCTTCATCCCCTCCTTTCTGAAGAGCTTTTTGGGGGAGAAACTTGCCTCTGAACCGATCCCCTTCGTTTCCCCCGGGGGGAGTGAAGAGGAATCAGACTTCAGTTACGATCAGATTTTTTACCGCCGTCTGCAGCAGGAATTCAAAGTGGGGGAAAGGGAAAAGGTCTTTAAATATCTGCATATCAGCGGAGCTCATGATCCCCTGATGGTGGATGAAAATCTTGTGAAAGGGAAAAATCTCCTGAGAACTCAACAGCTCAGAGGCAGTTTGAAGATCGTCGAACTGCTTCTTGAAAAACTCAAGGCTCACAACCTTTATGACACCAGCACCATCGTCATCACCGGGGATCATACTGAAAAGTACAAGCCTGAAGTGGTGACCTTTATCAAACGTCCCTTTGAGAAGCCCGGGGCTCTGCTTTTCAACTCTGTTCCCTGCCGGATCTCTCAAATCACGGGGACCGTTGCCCGGGAAAGCGGACTTTCCCCCCAAGCGTCGTCTCTTTTTGAACTCCCCTTTGTCAAAGGCAGCGTCGAAAAGATCCGGGAAGACAGCTTGCAGTTCGCTCAAATGACGCCGTGGAAAAAACTTTCCTCTTCCGCTGCTCCCTGTGAAAATATGGAAACTGTCCAGGGGAAAACACTCCTGTACGATGGGCGTATCATGGTCGATATTGGAGCTGAAAGTACACTTTACAGTGCCGTCAGGGCGACAGCGGTTGCTGAAAATTTGAAAACTGCGGAAAAATATGTCTCAACCATCGACCTGAAAAGATCTTTCCGTGATCTTCTTTTGCCCGCTGCTGCGTTTCCGGAAGGTGACTACCTCTTTTATGTGCTTGAAGAGGGAAAAGATCATGATAATGAGATCAGACGGACCTGCAGGATCATTCCACTGTGGTATCATCTCTCTGAAAAAGGGATCTCCCAAAGGAATATGCCGCCGGAGTTGTTCTCCTTGCCTCTCAGACTCGACTGCAAGATGAAGTTCCATACCTTTGCCATTTTTCCGGGAGTGCAGTTTTCCGGGAAGTGTACTTTGGGATGGAACGGTGCCAAAGTGCCCCCCGGTGAAGAGGTGGCACTCCGGCTGCCCCCCTTCACGGAAAAACTGCAAAGTACAGATCCGCTTCAAGTTTTTACCCGGAAGCGAAAGAAAAGTTTCCATCCAAGTCAACGGCAAAAAAAGGGGGCAGGTAAAACTGTCAGGAACTGTTTTGGAGGAGTCTCTTTATACGCTCACCGTCTCTCCGGATGAACCACGGGTCATCACTGTCAACTTTCAGCTGAAAAAGGAAAAGAACGGTTCGCAGCAGTTCCTTCCCGAAGGGATCCGGATCATTTCACTCATGGTGACAGAGGTGATTTGAGGGAAAGAGGCAATTTCAAAACTCCTCAAAATTGTCAAAGCGCCCTCTTCTTCGATCTGATAAAGGGAGCGTTT
>JAFTIE010000016.1 GCA_017457065.1 Lentisphaeria bacterium | reverse complement strand
TGTCAAAGCGCCCTCGCTTCGATCTGATAAAGGGAGCGTTTTCGGCTGTTACCTTACAGGTAGCAACCTCAAACTACCCTTTACAGCTCTTTGCGAATGGCATCTTTGTCATTTTTTGAATGACTTTTGAAATTACCTCATAAGTTAAGTAACATTACAGAACATTGGGAGCAATACAAGCTATGATCATCAGAGAATCCGCCTTTCCCCGTGCCGCGCTGATCGGAAATCCCTCAGACGGTTACCACGGCAAAACCATAGCGTTTGTTTTCTGCAACTACCGTGCAGAAGTGACCCTTTACGAAACGCCGGAATTGGAGCTTCTCCCTGCCCGCCGGGACAGCAGTGTGTTCAAAGATATGGACGCTTTGAGTGAAGATGTCCGCATCTATGGATATTACGGCGGGATCCGTCTCATGAAAGCTGCGGTGAACCGTTTCAACCGCTACTGTAAAGAGAAGGGTATCACCCCTGCAAAGCGGAACTTCACCATGCGCTACAGCAGCACCATACCCAACCGTTTGGGACTGGCGGGCTCCAGTGCCATCATCACAGCCGCCATGCGCGCTCTTTTCAAGTTCTACGAACTTTCCATCACTCCGGCGCATCTTGCCAATCTGGTGCTGGCGACGGAACGGGATGAACTGTCGATCCCCGCAGGACTCCAGGACCGGGTGGCTCAAGCCTACAATGTTCCTGTCTTTATGGACTTTGATAAAGAGTACATGGATGTACACGGCATCGGGAAATATACGCCTCTTGCCATACCTTCAGAGCTGAAGCTCTATGTAGCGTACCGTACCGACCTTGCGGAAGGTTCTGAAATACTCCACAGCCGTCTGCGGGATGATTACGAATCGGGAGTCCCCGCCGTCCTGGGCGCCATGAAAGAGTGGTCTGAACTTACCGAAAAGACCCGCAAAGCCATTGAATCAGGCGATCTGGGAACGATCCCGGCGCTTCTCAACAGGAACTTTGATCTGCGCCTTGAAGTGTGCCGCACCTCCATTTCCGCCATGAACCGCAAGATGGTGGAGCTGGCGCGGTCAGCAGGTGCTTCAGCCAAGTTCACCGGCTCCGGGGGCGCCATTATCGGAACATACGAAGACGAAGCCATGTATCAGCGTTTGAGTTCCGTCTGCAAGGAACACGGTATCGAAGTCATCAAGCCGCAGATCGTCACCCATGGAGTGTAAAACGATGAAAAAAGTAACCAAAGCAGTCATCCCTGCCGCCGGATTCGGCACCCGTTTTCTCCCCTTTGCCAAGTCTGTGCCCAAAGAACTGATCCCCCTGGTGGATAAGCCTGTGCTGCAGTATGTGGTGGAAGAAGCTGCCGCATGCGGCATCAAAGAGATACTGCTTATTATTTCCAAAGGCAAGGAGTCTTTGCTCAACGTCTTTGCCCCCGCCCCGGAACTTGAGGCGCAACTGTCAAAAAAGAACCGGCTTTCCGAGCTTGCTGAAGTGATGGAAACAGCAGAAAAAGTACAAATCAAATATGTGTATCAGGAACAACTCAACGGACTGGGCGGCGCCATACTCTGCGCCGAAGAGTTTGCCGCTGGCGACCCCTTTGCCATCCTTAACGGCGACACAGTCATGAGTTCCGGCAACGGCGTTCCGGTGCTGGGGCAGCTGATGGAGGTCTTTGAAAAGACTCAGGCAACGGTCATGGCACTTGAAACGGTCCCGTCTGAACTGGTGAGCCGTTACGGCATAGCCGGGGGGCGGATGATCGCTCCTGATGTGTTGAAGATCGAAAAAATCGTGGAAAAGCCTTCTGTGGAAGAAGCTCCCAGTCGTCTTGCAGTGGCGGCGCGTTACATTTACACCGCCGACATTTTTGAGCATCTCAAAGTCACCAAACCGGGCAAAGGGGGCGAGATCCAACTGCCCGACGCCACAGCGCTTCTCATGGCGCAGGGGGCGGAAGTGTACGGGAAAGTGTTTTCCGGAACCCGTCACGACATCGGTGACAAGCTGAGTTTTCTCAAAGCTACAGTTGAATTCGGGTTGCGGCGGCGCGAGTTCAAAACAGCGTTTGCATCATGGTTATCAGAAACCGTCCGCAGAATAGAAGAAGGAAAAAATGTTTGAATTTCTGAAAAAACTTTTCGGCATCAAGCCGGAAAAATCCGCTGAATCTGTCAAATCAGGCAAAAAAAAGAGCGCTCCGGGATCCCGGGGAAAGAGTGAGAAAAAAGGGAAACCTCAGCAGAAAAAGCAGCGCAAAGAGAAAGTCCACAGTGAAAAACGTCCTGAAAGAGAGTTTTCCCGGAAGAATGTTGCTGAGGAACCCGTAAAGAAGGTGGAACACCCCGCAAGTTTGCGTGAAGTCCCTCCCGTTGAAGGTAAGACCCGCTTTCTGGATCTGCCGCTGCACGAAGAGGTGCAGTACGGGGTCCAGAACGCCGGATTTGAATATTGCACCCCCATTCAGGCGTTGACATTGCCTGCGGTCCTCGCCGGAAGAGACATCGCCGGGAAGGCGCAGACGGGAACCGGCAAAACGGCGGCATTTCTTCTGGGCGGCTTCACCATGATGCTGAATAAGCCCCGCACCGGCGAAGCCAAACCGGGGACTCCCCGGATGGTGGTGCTGGCTCCCACCCGTGAGCTTGCCATGCAGATCCACAAGGATGCTCTGGAACTGGGTGTTTTCACCGGACTGAAAAGCGTGGTGGTCTTTGGGGGCATGGATCACGAAAAGCAGAGGCGCAATCTGCTGGGACCCATCGATCTGCTTGTGGGGACTCCCGGACGTGTCATCGACTACTGCCGTTCCGGAGATCTGAAACTCAAGGAAACAGAGATCCTGATCATTGACGAAGCGGACCGTATGCTTGACATGGGATTCATCCCGGACATCAAACGGATCGTCTATCAGCTGCCTCCCAAAGGGGTGCGTCAGACCATGCTTTTCAGTGCGACCCTTGAAGAAAGCATCCTGCGATTGAGCGCCGGATGGCTGGCGGAACCTGCGGTGATCGAAAGTGAACCTGAAAAGCTGGTCAGTGAAAACATCGATCAGACCTTTTATTCTGTTTCCCGGGATGAAAAGCTGGGATTGCTTCTTTATCTGTTGCGCACCCGTGAGTATGAAAGGGTCATCATCTTCGGGAACCGCAAAGATGTGAACAGCCGGCTCCAGTATGATCTGGCGAAATACGGATATAAGGTGCCGCTGCTTTCCGGAGACATTCCCCAGCAGAAGCGGATCCAGATCCTTGAAAAGTTCCGTACTGCGGAGGAAAAGATCGTGATCGCCACCGATGTTGCGGCGCGTGGGATCCACGTGGACGATGTCTCATTGGTGATCAACTACGATCTGCCTGAACGTTCAGAGGATTACATCCACCGTATCGGACGGACGGGACGCGCGGGAAACCGTGGCGTTTCCATCAGTTTTCTGTGTGAATACGGCGGCTACTATCTTCCTGACATCGAAGAACTTCTGGGAACGACCTTCCCCAGTGAGGTGCCTACTGAGGAGATGGTGACGCTTCCTGAGCCAGTCAAGGATCCCGAACTGCCTGAGCGTCCTCACAGCGGACGTCCGGGCAACCGTCCCGGCGGACACCGTTCCGGCGGGCGTTCCGGAAGTTTCCGCAGCCGCATCCGCCGTTAAATCAAGCAGATAAAAGAGGAGAAAAGAGAAGATGAAATTCAAGATGGTGCACAACAACTTCAACGTAGCGGACCTTGAAAAGAGTTTGAAGTTCTACGCAGAAGCCTTTGATCTTCACGAAGTGAAGCGCATAACCCCTGCCGACGGCAGTTTCATCATCGTCTACCTGGGTGACGATCTTTCTCAGCACCGTTTGGAGCTGACCTGGGTCAAAGAGATGGAAGGCGCTTACAACTTAGGCGACAACGAGTTCCACCTTGCCTTTGAAGTGGACGACTTTGACTCCGCCCGCAAGCGTCACGAAGAGATGGGCTGTATCTGTTACGAAAACCCCGAAATGGGTATCTACTTCGTAACCGACCCCGACGGCTACTGGCTCGAAGTCATCCCGGAAAAGCGGTGAGGTTTTTTACAATAAGGATTAATTGAAAAAATGTTTTGTAAAGTATGTAAATTGTTTTTTTTAATGCCCAAACGTATCCAGGATAGTATGATTTTTTCTGCAGCATTGTGCGGAATATTATCTTCAATATGTACGATTTGTGATTTTTCCTTGCGAGAGTTCGGCATAGAAAATGTACTTTCGCGAATGGGTATTTTTTTTGCTGTATACGTATCGGTATGTGTTGTTACTTATTTGATACTTGGGGCGTTGTATAAAAAATCTATAAATCTACAAATAAGAGGAATGAAGGTTTCAATTTGTTATGGAGATATTTTTTCTTGCAAAGAATTGAAAGTCATTGGTTGCGATACTCATTTTGATAGCAGAATAGACGATGTTGTAATTGCAAAAAAATCATTGCATGGCCAATTGTTTTTGCAACATGGTGTCGTAAAAGATATAAAAAAAGCAATTCGGAAAGAAGCAGAACGCCTTAATTTGGCAAAGGATGATTCTGATTTATACGATTTCCCTTTAGGAACAATTATTCGTTATGACAATAATTCAGATAACAATGGTTATCTCATGCTTGCATTAACTAAGCTGAACAAAGATTTTAAAGCATGCTCTGATATTGTTACTTTTGAATCAACACTAATGAAAATGTGGCATGAGATTGATCGTGTATATGCCAGTACTGACGTTGCAATTCCTCTATTGGGAACAGGTATAACACGTTTTTCCGATATTCAAAAGGATAGGGAAACCTTATTAAGATGTATGCTTTGTACGCTTAATAATAGCGGTATCACTTTGAATGCAAACATCAAAATATTGATATATGGCACCTCTAAAGATATTGCATTATACGAATATAAAAATATATTTGCTACAGTAAAAGGAAAGTAATATGCCTTACAGAACAGCAAACTACTCTGCATTTTACGTTGCAGAACCGTTTAATACATCTAATTATTGCTCAAGCATTAAAAGATCCTGATTTGACTGTGCAAAAGATGTCAAAAAAGTGTTTTCATTACCCAATTGATGAGAACTAAGATCGTACAGGATTTAACAAAAATGAATCAAACAAAATTAACAACTGCCATTGAACATCTTAAATTCCGACAGGTTAAAAATCCTGAAAGTTTGCAAGAGGCAATGGAAGAACGCAAAGAGAGAATTGCGTTTTATCAAGGATTCTCATTGGATAAGTTATTGACTATGACCGAGGATGATTTCTACAAGTATATCAGCCGATTGTGGGCGATGATTATTTGGGGGAATAAAAAATTTGTTGTCGATAAGATTATCGCTGATAATGGTTTTGATAACGTAAAAAAACAACTGGCTGAATTGCTCTTCGGTTCAAACGATATTATCAAACG
>JAFTIE010000001.1 GCA_017457065.1 Lentisphaeria bacterium | reverse complement strand
GGCAATTTCAAAACTCCTCAAAATTGTCAAAGCGCCCTCGCTTCGATCTGATAAAGGGAGCGTTTTCGGCTGTTACCTTGCAGGTAGCAACCTCAAACTACCCTTTACAGCTCTTTGCGAATGGCATCTTTGCCATTTTTTTGAATGACTTTTGAAATTACCTCTTTAACAACTTTTTTCCTGTCCGGGATACGGATGAGCTCGATCCTGTAAACTCCGGAAAGTTCAAGTCCGCCGTCGATAACCACGCTTTTCCCCTTTTCGACAGCGCAGACAGATCCCAGTTTCCGCAGTTCCCGTCCATTGTGGAATATCTTGATCTGGAACAATGTTCCGGGAACGCCCGTTTGACTGAAAGAGATCCGGAATCTCCGCCCGTCGCAGCCGATGGAACTTTTGAATGAATCGGGCAGTTTGCCGCCGCTCAGGCAGTACATTCTGATTTCCGCAGGCTTCAGGATGCCTTTGACAGAGGAACCGTATCCGGCATATTTCCCTGAAAGCATTTCATAGATATGATATTTCCCTTTGATCTTGAGTTCAAAGCTGCCGGAACTCTCATTGTTGCGGCGGGAAACAAAGAGATAACGCACTCCGGCATAGCTGTATTCAGCGTAATTGGCACCATTGGGCAGTGTGTGTGCCGCAGCCATATCCACACCAGCCAGAGTGAAAATGTTTCGTGCCATAGTACGGAGCGCCCTCCCTTTTTCCTCCTTGTCAAACTCATAGTCCGGCAGTATGGCGTTGAGGTAGAGCGTCTTTCCTTTGCCGTAGCTGTTGAGTATCACAGCAGGGGCAACAGCTGTGGTGCTGGACTCAAGATGGATCCCCCCGACAGAAAATCCCTGAACCGTCTGCTTCAAAGCCCCTGCGGCAACTGCCTTGCCGTGAAGTTTTAGAGGATTGCCGGGAATTGCGGCTGAAAGCCGGTGTTTTCCCAGATAGAGCTCCCCTCTTCCCGGAGCTCCGGCGGGGGCGATCTCTGCGCCGAAAAGCTCAGAGAGGGGACTTGTTTCAAGAAGAGCGCCGTACTGGTCAACGACTCCGGGAGCGTAGTCGGCAATAAGCGTTCCTCCTGAGCGGACATAGCGTTTCAAATGGGCAATCTGCTTTTCGCTCAGCATCCTTGTCAGAGGCATGACCACCAGCGGATAGCGTTCGGGATCAAGAGAATCAAACTGGTCTGGAGTGATCACATCAGGAGCATCCAACCCCAGATCGGTGAAAAGAGCGCTCCAGGTGTTCATATTGGAGCAATAGAGCTTTTCACTGACGGGAGCGGGATAGAAAGCCCCCGCACAGGCAACTTCACTGGGGATCGACCAGACCAGCGCCGCCCGGGCGGCTTTGCGTTTGCCGTATCCCAATACTTCCATGGCTCCGGAGTCCCGCATGGAGCGGAAGATATTTTTGCACAAGATCCCTTCATCACTCAAAGTACCGTCTCCCCGGCGCAGCAGATGTCCGTACCACCAGACCGATGGGGCGCGCAGACCGGATATGAGCTGCTCCCAGAGTCCGTAACGCACCTTGTAGTCGGTGTATGAACCGCTCCGGGAGTCCGGCGTCATTGAGGAGCGGATGGCATTCAAAGAGAATGAATCGTGGTAAAAGCTGCTGCTTGTCAACCATGCACTGTTTTTCATCAAATCGAATCCCTGATAGATCCGCTGTATCCCCATGCCGGAAACGCCGGTTTCGCCGCCGCACTTTTCCCGGATCGTGTCGGCAATGAGCTTGCAGATCATATCCACACGGGTGAACATAAAGATGCGGTGGGCGATGAACCCAGAATAATTTTTAAGTTTGGCGCAATCCTTCGCCGTGGGAGGCGTAACCTTTTCCCAGGAGGGAAAACGTGTTCCCCACTTTGCATTGAGGAGGGCAAGATCTCCTTTGTACTGAGCTTTGAGAACTTTTCTGAATGCGGACAAACAATAGGCACTGTGACAGAAATTGTGGGGCGTATTGAAGTAGGTTCCAAGAGTGATCTCGTCTGAAATGAAACACCATTTACTGTCGGTCGATGCCATTTTCGCCGCAACTTTAGAGGCTGTTTTCACCACCTTTTCCTGATATTTGGGAGAAGAAAGACAGGGCGTGCGGCAAAGCGCCTGACTGTTGCGGGGATTGGCAGCTTTGATATGTTCCACACCCAGAGGGGCGTATTCCATACCCGAAGCCATGACGCTCTGGGCTTCAAGGCGGTGCTCATGGGGCTTTTTTACGGAACCGATGGGGGCAAGAAAGACCTCAAATCCGGCATCGTAAAGCTCTTTGTTGAAAAGTTTGTCGCGCCAGCTGGAGTAGTGGGCGCCCCAGATCAGGGGGAAGATCCGGCGGCGCTCAAGCTGTTCAGGCTTGGCAAAGATATACTCCCGGAACTTGTATTTCCCGTATGCACACTCAAGAAGATAGAGAGACTCTGTTGAGGGGACCATGCGTTTCAGTACAAAGGCGGCAGCTTCTTTTTGAATATCAATTGTCTGACGGGCAATGAGTCGCGAGGCGTGTGCTTCACGCAAAGTCAAAAGGAGTCTGCCCTTGAAATTGGCGGTAATGAGACCTGAAATATTTTCATTTTTGCCGAAAATTTCCTTATTGAAGGCGACCTTCAACTGAGGCAGAGGAACTCCTTTGTACTCAGCAAAAGCATAGTCGATGACTTTTCCCTTTTCCAGAAGCTGTACCATAAGAAGTTCGTTGCCGAGGATCCTCCCTGCGGGGAATCGGGCTGAAATTTTCTTCCCTGTTGCGGCAGTCCGGCACACCTCCCTCTGCAAGGTAAAGGCTTTAAGGGTATAGTGAGCAGAGGGAAATGTGATTTCTGCGGTGATCCCTTTTTGATCAAAATAAAGCTCTTTCAGCTGTGCTTTGGGAGAAATCCCTGCGGCGTAATTGAAAAGTTTGCCGTAAAAGGCAAAGTAGTATTCCCAGTAAGCAGAATCCTCTTTGCAGGCATAATGAGGAACCAGATTGCGTCCTTCTCTGAGCCATTCGCCGTTGCCGGGGCCCATATTGAATCCGACCTGGATCACCTTGCCCTTGCCCCGGGGAAATTCAAGGATCTTCCCCTTGACAGGGAATTTCGCCCAGCTTTTTCCGGCGAAAAGTTCAGGATCAAGCTCTTTGCCCCTCCCTTTGATGAGAGAAGGAAAATTATTGCGGTGCCCCACATAGATCAACACAGCCCCCTTTTCCACGGCTTCGATAAGTTTTTGGAGCAGATCTTTTTTAAGTGACTTTTCCCGTTGACCGGTCAAAAGTATGATTTGGGGATTTTTCTTGAGCAGATGTTCCAGAACCATGGGGGGGGCGGGAATGTTCCACCCGAAATAAGGACTGGCGGTGAATCCGGCTCCGGAGTCGATAAGATCGTACTGAAAATCAAAGCGGCGGAAAAATTCACCCATTTCATGATTGCCCTGGGGCATGGCGACCGCCAGCACCGAAATCTTACGGGGGGACGACGGAGAAAAAATCAATGCAGGAGTCTTGAAGCCATAGAACATGGTATCCGGAAGGTACTTGGGGAGGAAGGTCGTATCTTTGGCAAGTTGTGAAGCACCTCCAAACTTTCCGTAATCAAAGTTTTTGGCATCGGTCAGACGCAATTTGACCTGAAAACGGTACTTGTATTTGGCAAGGGGATCGTCCAGAACCGTGAGGAGTACCGCCTCTTTGACACCTTTGCTCAAAGGCGGCAGCAGAAAACGGTTGGTAAAGAAGTCAACCACAGGATAGCCCGTGGCTTTGTGAGAAAACCAGGAATAGAAGAAGTCAAGCATCTGAAAAGGGGTTTCAAGAACGATACCGGCTTTGCTGCCTGTGACCGCTGCGTATCCCCGGTCCGGGTGATAGATGAAAATATCACTGCCTTTCAGTTCCGCTGGGGTGTAGGTAAAGTGATTTTTTACCGGGGCGCTGTCGGGGACTTTCCATGAATTCGTCCGTCTGCCCCGGGGAAAGATGACCTGATAACGGTTGTCGCCTGCAAAACGGAAGGTATTGCCGCTGCGGTAGATGGAAACGATCTCATTTTTTCCGGGATTGGTGATCTCAAAGTCTGCGGTCAGAAAATCGGCATTGTCTGCAAGAGAAATGCTCTTTTTCACCGTCAGAGGGAGTCCTTTGGGACTGGTCAGGGTCACTTGGGCTTTCCTGCCGGATCTGATATTACTTGCCGTATAGGGACTTTTTTCATAACGGCGGTCAACTCTTGTGGTATCGGGGGTGAGAAAACTGTCGGCAAAGATGCCGCTGCCTCCGGGGGCGTTATCCAGCACCGCCAGATCCTGTTTATGTTTTTTATCCAGCAGTTTACTGATCCTGCCCCCTTTGGCAAGATCGATTTCCACATACATTCTGCTGTTTTCAAGGATGACTTTACCGTTTTTCAACTCTGCAACAGCACCTTGAAGCACTATTGCCGCCGCACTGAACAATAAAATAAGAAGCTGCTTTTTCATCATAGGAATTTCTTTTCGTTTTTTTTATTGACCTGTATCCACTATACCGCTTTTTCAGCAAAATTGCAAACAGCGAAAGGGGGTACAGTATATTTTTTTGTAACTCTGTACCTCTTTTGAACAATGTGAACTTGTCCGGAGAAATAATATTGCATCAGGTACAGATCAGAAAATTAAGAATACAGTTTACGGTCAGGGCCAGATCGCTCCTGTTTCGGCATCGAACCCCTGAATCATATACCACAGCCGGATGGCGTTTTCACCATAAGAGCCGCTTACGGGAGTGAAAGTCTGAGCCCAGCTGGCGGAGCGTACATTTCCAGCCAGTGCGACGGACTGGGTTTTTCCGCCGGGAATGGCAGCTTTGAGAGCATCGTAAGGATACACGCCGGGAGCCCGGAAATCCGGTCCGCCGTGGCGGAAAGCGAACTGTTCTCTTCCGGTGAGGCGGTAATGATCTCTGATTTTATTATCCATGACCATAACCGCAACAGAAGGTTTGTGTACCGAGCCCCGTTTGCGTGCCCGGCGCACCTCTTTGCCCAAAAAGTTACCGTCACTTCCTCCGGTGAGGCGGGGATTGATACCGTAATGGGTATGTCTCATTATTTGAAAATTGGCATTTTCAGAAGGACAGAAAAAAGTTCCCGTTGTCTGGAGTCCGGTGTCAGGGGCTTTTGCCTCCTTGAGGATAAGTCCATACCCTCTGCCCTGAGACTTTTTATAACCGGAAAGACGCATGTGCCATACCCTTTCTGCTTCTGTAGGCCCCGGCTGGCAGGCTGGAATGATAAAGTCGTTGTTGTCATCGCTGTACATATTGAAAGCGGAACCGATCTGTTTGAGATTGTTGGTACAGACACTCCCTCTTCCTCTTTCGCGCGCCTGCTGCAAAGCGGGCAGAAGCATTGAAGCAAGAATGGCAATGATTGCAATTACGACCAGAAGTTCAATGAGAGTAAAAACACGGCGTGAAGAGAAAACACACATAACGGCAACTCCTTAACTCAGAATAAAACACAACAAAAATTCTACACTATGGAGATACTATACCATATTTTTTTCAGAAATGCAATACTCTGAAAGTACAAAAGTAAAAATTTTTTTGATCTGTATCCAACAACAGTATCTGTACTCTTTCAAGGCAGTTTTTGAACTGCACAACCTCTTTATCTTCATCTGCAAGCGCACACTCTTCCGGAATGAGTACAGTTGAGAAAATATCGGCAAATATTTTTGTTTTTTTGTTGCAACTTCATTTGGGGGAAGCTATATTTAACCATTGACGGAAAAATTTTAAACAATTTGAAGAAAAGGTAGCCTGATGTCCGGACTGCATGACAAGATGGGGCAACGTGCTTATGAGCTGTTGCCGGAAAAATTCCGGGAGTTTTGGAAAGCAGAAGCAGAAAATATCCCCACTTACTGCGAATATCCCGATCTTCATTTGGGAGCCCAGTGGGAAGAGCCTGAAAAGGAGTCCTTTTACGCCCGCTATTGCGTCATGGCAAACGGACGCGCCGCTCCCCATGGTCCTCAGGATAAAGAGTGGCGCGGCGCTACTTTCGGCGATGTTACTGATCCTCAAAAGGTCCACGATGCCCTGAGATATTATCTTGAACAGACGGTAAAGTATATAGCAAAAGGTGATGCGACCGACTCCGCCCGTTTCGGGGGAACGGGGGCGCATGTGATACAAGATTGCAGCAATCCGGGGCATACCTTCAACAATATCCTCCTCAGCCGCCTGTTTCCAGTCAAAGGGAAAAATCTGATTTTCATGCACCGGCTCATGGACCACTGGCCCATTGATCTTGAAGCGGTGAAATGCACTCCCGTCCTGTTGGGCAGAAATATTGATGAAGCTGTTTATTTCCTTGCCGAAAAAATCATCGGCAATATGGATTTGATCACAGCCGATATGGTAAAATTGTGTCAGGGGATCATAGGCAACCGGGAAAAAACCGTCAGCCGCATCATGCAGAAGTGGAACGCAGAAGCGATCTGCCACACCCTCAACTTCTGGTATACAGCCTTTATCCTCGCTGCGGGAGAGCTCCCGGCAGGGAGCAGCAGACGCTTTGTTTCAACATCACTGGCAGACAAGCCCATGATCACCGCCTACGATGAACGTTTTGACCGTCAGCAGTACATTGCTGCGGGGATCCCTTTTTACGACAATCATTATCCTGAAACCGATCCCCACCGCAGCACCATGTCAACCAATCCTTATCCCTTTGAACCGGTCATCAACTGTGCTTACAACAGCAAAGGCGAAATACTCCCCCTTGCCATCGACGACAAGGGAACCACACTCAAAGGCAAAGGCATCGCCGCCGGGAGTTATGGAGTCGTTTCGTACCATGTTCCCGGCAATGTGTTCCGCACCCTTGAGGTGACTGCCGGAATACATCCTGACTCATCTTCCGGTGTTTCATGCACTTTTGCTGTCTGGTGTTGTGAATCCGAGCCTCATCTGCTGGCAAAAGGAACCACAGACAGGAAAAAAGGTGCTTTGCATTTCAAAGTCCAACTGCCCCTTGAGTGCCGTACCATTTCTTTGCTCAACGCAGGGGGAGACGGCGGAAACTCCACTGCCGTCTGGCTGGAACCCGTTTTGAAACCCTGAAGGGAAAGATTTGAAACACATGCTGATTTGCGATGAAAGATTTACAAGCCATGCCAGATTGGGCGTTCAGGCGGCAGCACTGCTTCCTTCATGGGAACAGCAGCTTTTGCTGATTCCGCCTTCCGGTGAGGAACTCCAGCTTCTGCCCCGCTGTGACAGTGCTTTGGAGCAGTTGGCGTTTGATTGTCTGTTGATGGACTGGCTCTATGATGAACGTTTCCGGCATCTGGCATTGCAGGAAAACGGGGCACTTATTCCCCACATGATGCCTGATCTCAACGGCGATGGCGCTTTTTTTTCCGGACATCCTGTGCATCCGGGTAAATGTTTTGAGATCGTTCGATATCTCCTCGGCAACGCTGTGGAAGAATTGAAAAAAGGTCGCATCCACTGTTTCTGCCGTCGGGCGGGGATCCTCGGACACTTTTTACAGGATTTGACTGCACCGACCCACAATATTCAATCAAAGGTGTTGCGGCAGCTTTTCCCCGATCCTGTACCGGAGCGCCTTGAAGGGTTGAAATACTGTTATGAAACAGCACATGATCTGGGCGGAAAAACTCCTGTCGTTATGGGAGATACATTGGATCGCGCCGCCTTCTTTATAACAAATCAGGCTTTGAAATACGCAGATGACTCCCGCCGTTTTCTTCCTGAACTGATAAGTGCAAGTTATCGGCGGGATCATGCTCAATGCTGCGGGATCCTGCGGACTCCCGCCCGTTGGGCGGTGGAACTTTCTGCTGATGCATGGCATACGGCATTTGCCCTTGCTTTCAATCGTTTTGACGGAACTGTATTCCCGGAAAAAATTCCCCTGACACACCTTTATTGCGCAGCGCACCATCCGGATATTTACGCTTATACTGTTTCCGGAAATTTTCTCTTTGATGGTAAAAAGTACCCCTTGACTCTCATAGATGGAGCGCAGGGAAAAAACTTTGTTTCAGGAATCGCCATGACAGGGCACTCCGGGATGAAATATTTTACAGGAGGAATATTTTCCAAGGTGACATTCACCCTGGGGCTGGCGGAACATCCATCAAGTTATGACAAGCACATCGATCTGGATTTTTCTGTTGAAACAGACCGTGAGTGGTGTGAAAATGCCTCTCTTGACATGGAATACGGCACTGCCCGGCGCATTTCGGTAAATATGACTCCCGGGCAGCCGTGCCGACCGGTAGAGGCGGACATTTCAGGGAGTGCCGCCTTGATTTTCGCTTCAAGAGCGACTCCTTACATGGATCACGGAGGCTCTGTCAACTTTGCCATACCCCATATCGGCATAGGGGATGTGCAACTGTGGCTTACCGGCGGGAACGGGAAGATTTAAGCGCCGGCAGAAAATACTTCATGTATTTTTTCCACTCTTTGGAAGGCAGCATCGTGTCTTTTACCGGAGTGATGAATCTCCCCTCAAGAAATTCAAAGAAGAAAGCTGTATTGCTGATCTTGAATTTTCTGTTCAGGTAGCTGTACAGATCCGAACGGATCACTGAAGTCAGAAAAACTTTTCTTTCCCCTTTGGGAGTTGATTTGAAAACTCTTGCCGGAGGAAGGATCCTGACGATCTTTATATCCATTCTGGTTCCGACATAGAAGCCTGTTTCCGGAGTGACCGTTTTGAGGTTGGCTGAGAACTTCTCAAATTGCCTGAAGGCAGTCGGAAGGAACTTGGTAAAATGATTGAGATCAGCCAAAAGGAAACCGTTCTCTTCTGAAACGGTGTATTCAGGGATCTTTTCGATTTCCTGCTTGACAAGAGCATAATCATTTTTCCGGACAGATTCAACGAAAGCCTTGCCGAGCTTTTGATAAATAACAGACAATTCCTTTTGTAATTGTGCGATACGTTTGTTTCTGGCAGCAAGGATCTCAGCGTATCTTATCTGATCCTTTTTTCTTTGCTCTTCACGTTCTCTTGCTTCTTTTTCAAGTTTTCGCTGTGCTTCAAGTTTTATGATTTCCTGAGCTTCCAACTTCTTTTGGATTTTTCTGATCTCTTCATCGCGGAAAAAACGGGCACGGGTCCCCTCATCCGCCCACGCATAGATCTTTTTCAAATTTTGATAGATTTTTTCTTCTTCGGGAGTGACCGGATGGTTGAAACGCTCTTTGAATTTTTCTGTCCCTTCGAGGAATTTTACAGAATTCTTTGCAGGATCAGTCCGGTACAAGACGATCAATTTGTCGGCTTCCCGGATAAATTCATTGCGTGTTTTCGGCTGCTGCGGCAATTCAGTTTTTGGGGGCTGTGCCGCAGACGGTACAAGGCTTCCGGCAGACTGTGCCGGCTGAGCAGTTTTGATTTTCAGAGCCGCTGCGATTTGAGCAGTGATTTTTTTCCCTTTTTCACCGAGGATTCCCTTTTGTCCTGTCAAGAACAGAGCCGTTGCTATTGCAATGAGTAACAGAGGAATAAATATGATGGTAAGGATCACGCCTGTTTTTGAAGCGGACTCTCTTTCTCCGGTTCTTTGTTTTTTCTGCTTCTTTTCGGCGTTTTTCTTACCTTCGTCAGCAGCTTCTGCTGCCGGTTTCGGCTTAGCTTCTTTGGGGGACAATGTGATGTCATCACCGGCAGAGGGCTGCTTTGCCGCAGGAGTCGCCGATTTGGGAGTCTCTGCCGGAGTCGCCGGTTTGGGAGTCTCTGCCGGAGTTGCCGGTTTGGGGGCCTGTGCCGGGACCGCCGGTTTGGGTGCCTGTGCCGGGACCGCCGGTTTGGGTGCCTGTGCCGGGACCGCCGGTTTGGGGGCCTGTGCCGGAGCTGCTTTCACACCGGGACGAAGTGCCGGAATCGCCGGTTTTGCCGGGGCAACGGGAGTTTGGGCTGCGGAGCTGCCGGTTTTTTTGTTCAAATTCAATTTGATTTTCGGAACTGCTATTCCGGAACTTTTTTTCCATTCCTGATAGGCGTCAAGGTCTGCTATAACCTCATTGGGCGTTTGGTAGCGTTTTTCTATATTCCGTGCCATCATCTTGACGACAATGTCACTGAGCTGTTGAGGCAATTCAGGGTTGATCTCAATGGGAGGAGTCAGATTGCCTGCTTCATGCAATCTTGCCATTTCTTCCGCACTTTCTGCAGGATAAGGAAATTGCCCGGTTACAAATTGATAGAAAGTGGCTCCCAGACTGTAGATATCACTGCGCACATCTGTGGGGACTCCGGTCAACTGCTCCGGGCTGATGTATTGGGGCGTGCCCATAACGGTATTATCATCATCAGTGGAAACAGACTCCGTGTTGGCACTGCGCGCAAGTCCCAGATCGGAGAGTTTCGCAAAGCCGTTGCTGTCCAGCATGATGTTGTCGGGTTTGATATCCTGATGGACAAGTTTTTGTTCATCCCAGGCTACCTGAAGGGCGCTGCAAATTTCCCGGATGACCTTGATCGCCTGATCAAAATCAAGAACGTGTTGTTTCTTGAGAACCTGTTTGAAGGTTTCTCCACGGATATACTCCATGGCAAAGTAGAATATTCCGTTTTCTTCGCCGACAGCATAAGCTTGCACAATGTGAGGATGAGTCAGCTTTGCCGCTGCCCGGGCTTCATGAAAAAGTCCCTGAATATATTCCTGGTCGGCGGCAAATTTTTCATGAAGTACCTTCAATGCCACTGGACGGTCCAAAGAGAGCTGCTGCGCCAGATAAACGACTCCCATGCCGCCGCTGCTCAGAGATTTTTTCAAAAGAAAATCACCGATCACTGCACCGGGTGACAGGGGACTTTCAGGAACAGTTATTTCAGACGAGCACAATGGACATTGGGTCTTTTGTGCTCCTGCAGATATTTCCGGCTCAACAGCCTTCTGGCAATTCTGGCAATAGATCTTCATTTTTTCTTGACTCCTTCAGGCACCGGAAAGAAATATTCGATCACAGCTCCATCACGCAGTCTTTGTGCATATTCTGCTGAGCATTTCCGGTAAATTTCATTTTCCATTATTTTCTTGATTTGAGGCGCATGTTCCTTGAATACAGCGCGCCGGGGAGGGGTATATTTCAATACTTTGATAAAGTAAACACCGTCAGCCGTTTTTACTGCCGGATAAATTTTTTTCTCTGCGATCTTTTTCATCGCTTTGGCAAATTCGGAACGTAATTTATCCAATTCCACGACACCTATGCTGCCATTGGTTCCGGGAGTGAGGGAATACAAGGCTGCAAATTGATCCCATTGGGCGGGATTTTCTGAAAGCGCATTTTTGATGCGTTCAATATTTTTTTGATCATCAGCGGTGAGACGGAGCAGTGCCAGTTCCACGCTGCCAGGGAATGAGAGCTTTTTTTTCTCTTCTTTGAAACGGCGCAAAAGGTCGCCGGGTGAGGGGGGACCTGCCAAAAGGTATTCCCGCCGCCGCATGATCTGCACGATCATGCGCTTCTCAAGTCTTTTACGGAGTTCTGAAAGAGTGCTTCCGGATTTTCTGACACGTTCTTCCAATTCTTTCCGGGAGTGACAACCTATATAATTGCCCCAGCGATCGAGTTCATTTTCCAATTCCTGCCGGGGAATGTAAAGTTTTTTACTGTTAAAATCAGCAACGATCAACTTTTGATCAATAAGCTCTTCCACAGCCCGGAATCTGAGTTTCAGGATCTCCTGTTCCAGAGCTTTGCCTGAATAGGCACTGCGGAGCCGGAACTCCCGGTCCTGCAATGAGGGAAGTATTTCTCCCAGGGTCACAGGCTCGCCGTTGACTGCAGCCAAAACGGAATCCGTTTCTCCCTTTACGGGAGCGGCGGCAATGGTCCCGATGCTCCAGCAAAGGAGCAGTATGTAAATTTTTGCAAACTTTTTCATAGGATTTCAACTATCTGCATTAATATACATCTGTTTTTGATTGATATCAACCATCAATTTCCCGAAAAAAGCATTTCTTTTCCTTTTTCAAGGGAAATAAGTATGTTTTTTTTATCTGTACCTGAAGCATATCCTACCAGCTTTCCAGACTTCCCAACAACTCTGTGACAGGGGATCAGAATCGCCAATTTGTTACGGTGACATGCCATTCCAACAGCTCTGGCTGCGCCGGGATTGCCGATTTCTGCTGCAATACCGCTGTAAGAACGGGTTTCGCCGTAAGGGATCTTTGATAACTGAGTCCACACTGCCAATTCAAAAGGAGTTCCTTCAAAAAGCAAAGGCAAATCAAAAGACTTTCTTTGCAGAGAAAAATATTCACACAGTTGACGGGCACACTCCGCTTCGGCGGCACTGAAGCTGCTGTTACCGGAAAATCGATCGGTAAACTCTGCTGAAGAGATCTTTTCTCCCTGACTCCGGATATTCATGAATCCAACTGGTGTTGAAACGCAAATCATTCAGCAGATCTGTCCTTTACGGTTATCCGGCTTTCCCGTCAGGAGTCTGTGCGGAAAAGTCCGGGGGGACGACGTTGTAAGATCCACACCCCTGTTGCACAGCGGGAGAAGAAGTTTTAAATATCGCATCCCGGAAGGAGTTTCGATTTTCATAAGATCCTGTTCCATCAACGATCTGAATGTAATAAATCAGATATTGGCTATAAAACTTACGCTTGTACTTAATATAGCACGGAAAACAGCATATTGCAAGCTTGGAGAAGTACAAAAACAAGGTAAAGGTCTGAGGCAATTTCAAAACTCCTCAAAATTGTCAACGCGCCCTCTTCTTCGATCTGATAAAGGGAGCGTTTTTCCGCCTTCGCATAAAGCTGCGGCGGGACAAGCGCCTGTTACCTTTCCCCCTCCGCATAAAGCTACGGCGGGACAAGCCAGGCAGCAGTCTCAAACTACCCTTTACAGCTCTTTGCGAATGACATCTTTGCCATTTTTTGAATGACTTTTGAAATTACCTCGCAGGAAAAGGAATATTTCTGCGTACAGAAAGTAAGGAGATCGTTACTTGCCGTCAGAGGTAAATTTCGCGCAATCTGCTTGAAGCTGGTGACTCCAATATAGGTGATTTCAAGCCGATGGGATTGGTGGGGAAGGGCTGGTCGGGATTGACTCCGCAAAGTTCATAGAGACTGCCCAGCAGATCTGCAGGAGTCACAGGACGGGTCGCCGGGAAATCGGTCGTAGCATCGGATGAACCCACGACTTTTCCGCCGGCAAATCCGCCGCCTGCCACCATTGCGCAGAAACAGCTGCTGTGATGGTTGCGTCCCCCCTGCCAGGGCGCGTGCCAGTCGATGCGCGGGGTGCGTCCGAACTCACCGGTCCACCAGACGATAGTCTGGTCAAGGAGCTTGCGTTCATGAAGATCAGAGATGAGAGCCGCCACGGCACGGTCCATTTCGGGGGCGATGCGGTTCAACGATTCAAAATGTTTTTTGTGGGTATCCCAGCCTGAGGCATTGATTGTGACGTAGGGAACGCCCGCCTCTACCAGGCGCCGGGCACAGAGACAGGATTGACCGAAACGGTTCATTCCGTAACGTTCCCGCATGGCACGGGGTTCGAGAGAGAGGTTGAAAATATCGGCTGCCTTTCCGAAAAGAATGGTGCGGGCTTCTTCCCCTGAAGCGGCAAACTGTTCAATGGCGGGATAGTTTTTCCCTTCTCGGGCAAAGGTATCCAGCTCTTCCAGAAGCTTGAACCGGCGCTGGACCTCCGCTTTGGTGGCGCCCCCAGCCGGGCTGTAACTGTCCACCTGAAAAAAAGCACTTTCGGGTCGTCCTCCCGTTGAAAAGGGAGAGTAGCGGTCACCCAGAAATCCGCACTCAGAGAAACGCCCCTTATTAGTGGTCAACGCCACATAAGGAGGCAGATTATGCTGTACGTTGCCCTTGTTGAGCATGGCAAGCATGGCGCCGATAGCAGGATAAGTGATGCCGCCTCCCGGCATACGTCCTGTCTGCATGAGATAGGTGGCGGATTCATGCCCCCTGTGGGGATGGGTCATACTCCGGATAATAGAGTAATGATCGGCAATTTTTGCCAGTTCAGGCATATATTCACTGATCCTGATACCATCCACATTGGTGGGGATGTCTCCTTTGCCGCCATTGTAGTCAAAACTTGCTTTGGGTTTGGGATCAAAGGCTTCAAGCTGCGAAGGTCCACCCCAGATCCAGATTTCAATGACACTTTTGGCTTTGCCGGATGTCCGGTTCTTTTTGGGGAGGTCCATTCCGGCAAAAGCCGGACTCATCCGTGACACGGCTCCAAGGGCTCCCATAGTCAGACAAGCTTTGAGAAATTCGCGGCGTTTCATAATTTCCTCCTGCGTGGTGGTGGATATCAAAAACTGTTCTTCAGTGAAAATAATTCCAAAAAATGGATTTTGCAAATGGAAAATTGAAAAATTGCCGGAAAATCTTTAAATTTGAAGAAAATAGTATCCTTTTTACCGCACCCAAAAGAAAAATACGCCCGGAAAAGAAAAAACTCCGGACGTACAGTTTTGCGGCATCAGGAAAGACGATTCTTACTCCATGAAAAGATTTTTGCTGGTGTAAACCGGGTCGCAGGTGAAGATGATCCCCAGTTTCCGCAAGGGAGCAAGGTCACCTTCGGGGACGATGTGTGTAAAGTGCATCTGACATCCCTTCAAAAGCGGCAGCTTGGACATGGCAAGCTGGGCGGCAGGGTTGGAGGGCTCGCTGACGCTCAGGGCGATCAAAGCCTCATTCAAAGTCAGTGATATCCGTTGATCCTGATAGAGCTGCTGTTTGAGTTTCCCTACAGAATCGATGACCAGCTGGGGCAGCAGATGAAGATCTTCGGGGAGATCCGCCAGATACTTGATGGCGTTGAGCACACAGCTGGTGGCAGCGTGAAGAAGCGGCGAATTCTTGCCGGTGATGATCTTGCCGTCCTGAAGTTCCAGTGCCGCTCCGCAGAACACATTGACTTCTGCATTTTCCTTCCGGAACTTTTTTTCGGCTTCCTGGGCCGCTTTGCGGGCAGGCGTGACCACGGAACGGCAGTTTTCATTGACACCGAGAGAATCCATCAGCAGTTTACAGCGCTGTGTGACACCTTTTTCAGCGATACCTGACGCATAATCACAGCATGCTCTGAAATAACGGCGGACTACCTCCTGAGTGGCGGCTTCACGGACAACTGCATCATCGGTGATGGCGAATCCCACCCGGTTGACTCCCATGTCGGTGGGGGAAACGTAAACTTGTTCAGGCGCCATGATCCTCTCACAGATCCGGCGAACGACAGGGAAAATCTCCACATCGCGGTTGTAGTTGACAGCCGTCTCATTGCACGCAGCAAGGTGGAAGGGGTCCACCATGTTCACATCAGCAAGGTCGGCAGTTGCGGCTTCGTAAGCCACGTTGACAGGGTGGTCCAGGGGCAGATTCCAGACCGGGAAAGTTTCAAACTTTGCGTAGCCGGAACGGATGCCGCGGAGCTGTTCATGATAAACCTGTGAAAGACAGGTTCCCATCTTTCCTGAGTTGGGACCCGGACCGATGACGGCAACGATGGGGCGATCCGTTTCGATATATTCATTGGCGCCGTAACCGTTTTCACTGACGATGGCATCCACATCGGTGGGATAACCCTCGATAGGGTGGTGAAGATAGACTTTGATCCCCTGACGGGTGAGACGGTTGAGAAAGAAACGGACTCCCGGCTGGCTGCAGTAGCGTGTGACGACCACCGCTTTTACCTCAAGTCCCCATTTGCGCAAATCGTCGATGGTCCGCATGGTGTCGGCTTCGTATGAAAGACCGAAATCTGCACGCATTTTCTTTTCTTCAATGGCGCCGGCATGTATACAGATGATGATATCGACCTTGTCTTTGAGACGCTGCAGCAGTTTGATCTTTGCATCAGGATCAAATCCGGGCAGCACCCGTGCGGCATGAAAGTCGCAAATCAGTTTGCCGCCGAACTCCAGATAGAGTTTTCCGTCAAATTTTCCAGCCCGTGCGATGATCGCTTCGGACTGTTCCTTCAAATATTTCTCACTATCAAAGCCGATTTTCATTTTTTTGCCCTCACTCGTTTTAATAATATACCCCGGAAGCTTCCTTTTGTCAAGAGCAATACTGGAAAAATGAAAGCGGAAAAATCCCGCTCCTGAGGGGATTTTTCCGCTTTGGAAATTGGATTTACTGACTGATCTCCTGGGCTTTGAGCACAGAAACAAAGGCCTCCTGAGGAATGTTGACCTGACCGATCTGTTTCATGCGTTTTTTACCCTCTTTCTGTTTTTCAAGAAGTTTGCGCTTACGGGTGATGTCACCGCCGTAACATTTGGCAAGGACGTTCTTCCGCAGCTGACGGATCGTTTCACGAGCAATGACCTTACCGCCCACCGCTGCCTGAATGGCAATCTGGAAGAGCTGGGGCGGAATGGCATCTTTGAGCCGTTCTGCGATTTGACGGCCCCGTTCGTATGCCATGCTTTCGTGAACGATGGAGCTGAAAGCATCTACAGGTTCACCATTTACCATGATATCAAGCTTGATCAGTTTTGAACTCTGATAGTCAGACTGTTCATAGTCCATGCTGGCGTAGCCGCGGGTGATGGATTTCAGTTTGTCATGGAAATCGATCAGGATCTCGTGCATGGGCATGTCTGCTGTAATGATCACATGTTCAGCATCGATGCTCTGGGTGTCAGAACAAAGTCCCCGTTTGCTCATGACAAGATTCATCACATCGCCGATGTAGGTCGAAGGAGTCATGATACGGCACTTGATCATGGGTTCTTCGATGTGCTCAATGGTTGACGGATCAGGAAGAAATACGGGATTGTCCACATTGATCTTTTCCCCTGATTTGAGGAACACATGATAGATCACCGAAGGATAAGTGGCGATGATATCCATGTTGTATTCACGGCGCAGACGTTCCTGGATGATCTCCATGTGGAGCAAACCCAGAAAGCCGCAGCGGAAGCCGAATCCAAGTGCGGCGGAACTTTCTGCCTGATATTGGAATGCGGCATCGTTGAGCTGTAATTTCGCCATGCTTGCCTTGAGCTGATCGTAATCGGCTGTATCAATGGGGTAGATCCCGCTGAAGACCATAGGCGTGGCTTCACGGAATCCGGGCAGAGGCTCTTTGCAGCTGTCAGCTGTGTCTGTCATGGTATCGCCGATCTTGGTATCGGCAGGACTTTTCAAATTGGGGATCACATAGCCCACAGAACCGGCTGTCAGCTCAGCATCGGCGTGCATGGAGGGATTGAAAAAGCCCACCTCTTTCAACTCACTTTCAATGCCGTTGCTGAAAAGACGCACTCTGGTGCCCCTTTTGAAAGAGCCGGAGCTTACCCGGACGTAGTTCACAACCCCACGGAAGGCATCGTAATAGGAGTCGAATATCAGAGCATTGGTCCCATTGGCTGTTTCGGGGAGTTTCGGCGGCGGGATCCTTTCGATGATCGCCTTCAGAAGTTCCTTAACGCCTTCGCCGGTTTTTCCTGAAACACAGAGTGCCTCTTCCCGGGGCAGGGCAAGGATCTCCTCCATCTGCTCATAGCAGAGCTCCAGATTGGATGCAGGCAGATCGATCTTGTTGATGACGGGGATGATGTGAAGTGCCTGTTTGAAAGCAAGTTCCACGTTGGCAACGGTCTGGGCCTGAACCCCCTGAGTCGCATCGATGAGCAATATGGCTCCCTCGCAGGCTCCCAGGGAGCGGGAAACTTCATAAGAGAAGTCAACGTGTCCGGGAGTGTCGATAAGATTGAGTTCGTATGTTTTGCCGTCACCGGGATCGTATTTCATACGCACGGGATGGGATTTGATGGTAATGCCTCTTTCACGTTCCAGATCCATACCGTCGAGGAGCTGTTCCTGAAGATCCCGGGCGGCAACTGTGCCGGTCAGTTCCAGCAAGCGGTCGGCAAGGGTGGATTTCCCGTGGTCGATATGGGCGATGATGCAGAAATTTCTTATTAAACCGAGTTCAGCCATAGAGTTAGAGTCTTTTAGTTAGGTTGTTGTTTACAATATTATTCTTATAATATAGCCCGGAATCACCTTTTTTTCAAGGGCTTTCAGGAATTTTGCAGGATTTCCCGTACTCTGAAAAGTTCTGTCACGCTCCATGCCTGTGCCGGACAGCCCCCTGCTCTGTGCGGGAAAGAGCCGTCTGCCACCTCAGAAATCTCTCCCGGGATCGCCTGTTCAAAGTATTCTGCCCCCGAAGAAAGAAGACTCAATGCACGTTCCTTCTGTTTTGCTCCGCCGCAATACAAAAGAGCTTCACAGTAAGCCGGGAAGGGCCAGCACCAGGCGGTTCCGTTGTGATAAGCTTTTTTTCTTGATTCATCTTCAGATCCGGCATAGGTTCCGCAGTAAGGGTAACCGGGATCGTTGAGAAGTTTACCGTTGGTGCGGACCGGCAGAAGATATCTGACCTTGCGGTCTGCCAATGTGCGGATCGCACCGGGAATCAGAAGCTGAGCTGAACTGCGGAGGATCTTTTCACACAACGCTCTTCTTTTTACTGCTCCCATGGTAATGAGAAGCAGAGCATTTGAACGGATATGATCGTCAGGCTCCGCCTGTGATGCCGGAACTCCCGGAGAACAGTGAAGACAATCAGAAACTCCCTCAAAGAATTCCGGGAAGAAATATTTTTCAATGGATCTTTGTACCTTTTCTGCAAGATCATTTTTTCCGGCAAATTTCAGTGCCGCATACCAGAGCGCCTGGATCTCAACGGGGTAGCCTTCCCGGGGCGTACCCGCAGGGAAGTTGGTATCCATCCAGGTAAAGTGGGCGGGACTGAAAATAAGAGCACTTTCCTCATCCATGCGTATCCCGTTAGGGGTTCCTGATATATAGTGCGATATGATGGAGTCGGTGATTTCCGAAAGTTTTCTTCCGCCGCATTCGGAATCGAGGATTTTTTTATCCCCCGTTTCGTTGATATAGTCCCGGAGTCCCACGATCAGATAGAGAGGCGCATCGCTCGTGTCCCTGTTGGAGGCATTGTTGCCCAGAAGGACATTAGGGATCGTTCCCAGCTGTTCAAAACCGGCAAAAGCCCGGATGATATTTTTGCATTTATCCTGAAACTCAGGCGCTTTCAGCAGTCCCCTCAAGGCGATGAGAGTATCGCGCCCCCAATCCAGGAACCAGGGGTATCCTGCGATAACAGTGCTCAATTCTCCCCGTTTCACAACGAAGCGGCGCATGGCGGTAATGAGAGGATCTGAAGAACAGTTTTTCTCAAGTTCCCATTCAGTCCCCTCAGGATTCCCGACGGAGGCGCTGAGAGTGAAGGTGTCGTTTTCATTGAGTATCGTGTGAAAGTAACCCGGGCTGAAACGATCTGTTTTGTCTTCCAGACCGTAATAGCGCTCAGAGGGCAGATCACACATGTAATGCCACTCTTTTTCTGAGATCCACTTTCCCTTGTCGATCCGGATCCGGAGTTTCCGTTTGCCGGGGGAAAAGTCAAATCCCCGGGGGAGATCCTGCACTGCAGACGGAAATTGCCACTCAGGACCGGTACTTGCTTTGGTCACCTGATGGTTGATCCTGTCTTCCACATCCGGTCGCAATATGAGTGCCGCCGGTGCAGACGCGGGAAGTCCTGAATTCTCACAGCGGCAAAAACTCAGCGTCATGGCGTTCCCGGAGAAAGCAAAACGGAACCGGATCTCCAGTGCCATGCTGCGCCCCTGACCTGCGGGAATATTGAATTTCCAGGTCCCGCTGTTTTCGTTTCCGGGTGAATAGCTGACAAGGCAGCTGCTGTCCACTTTTCTTGAATAGCCTTCAACGACCAGATAGATACTGAGGCCTGTGAACATGCAGTAACGGTCCTCCGGAACCGATGGATCGTTGTTTACAGCAAGAAAAGATTCATATTTACTTGAAAATTGTTCCCATGAAGCAGGAAAAAGGGCATAAGAACTGCTGTCATTGGAACCGAAGGACTGGAGTTTGCAAGAAAGAAGCTCTTCCCGGGGGAAGTTTTTGCGAAAAGTGAACTTGTCATACCGGGGCAGCTGACAGAGAGAACTTTTCGTTTTTCTGCAGTGATCCTGTTCAAAAGATTCAAAAAGCAGCGTAAGAGAGCGTCTGACGGGAAGGGGATTTTCTTCAAGAACAAGAAGAGCGCCGAAACTGCCGTCTTTCATTGGAACACTGCTGACGAAGCCTGTTCCAAACTCCGGAATGGAACAGCGGAAGGGGAGTGGACCGGTGACGAAAAGAAGGTCTCCGTAAGGGATCGGCAGAACACGTCTCTGATCCCGGGGAGACTCCCAGACACTCAAAGGGGGCGGTGTCATACCGGAAAGTTCTGCGGCAAACTGCCAGGGGGAATCTGTGAAGGAAACTGCGGGGAGTTTTTCACTTTCTCCTTTCCGCAGAGCGCAGAAGGCACGCTTTTCCATGAGGCGGATCCTTTGGGTAACGGCAGGATCTGTACCGCAGCTCCTGTCAAGTTCCACAGCAAAGCCCTCACCCGGAGGAAGCGCAAATCCCAATGTGCTGCCACTTCTGTTGAAAAACAGAGTTTCTCCGCTCAGAAGATCTTTTCCTGAATCGGGCAGATCGCCCGGGAATGTCACATAATTGCTTTGTGAACAGTCAAGATTCAACAGCACAAGTACACGAACTTTGCCGTCACAACTGCTGCGCAGCACTGCCAGAACTTCACCTTCATTGGCAGTGACACATTTCAGATGGGAATTTCCTGTAAAGGCGGGGTGGGTGGTCAAAAGAAAGTTGATCCTGCCGATGAGGGGGCAGATGTTTTCCCGGCTGTCGTAGTTCAATGCAGAATCGCCGTGGACATCTATTTTTTCTTCTGCGAAAAATTCAGCTCCGTTGGCAAATCCGAAAGCACCGTTGGTGGAAAGAAGTCCGCAGACCAGAAAGCGTAATTTTGCAAAACTTTTGCCGGAAGATGCAAGACGGTTGTTGTCATGAGTTTCTGAGAAATTGATCAGATTTCCGGCGTATCCGGCGCTGCGTTCCATGACCTGCATCATGTATTCAATGCCGGAGCGGGAGTAGTTCTGGAACATTTCCGAGTAGCCGCAATCCAGTCCGGAGTGTCTGAGAAGCCGTTCCTGTACTTCCGGCGGTCCTCCCAGTCCTTCCAGCAGAAAGGTCGTGTCAGGGAATGCGCTTCTGACCCGGGCGATGATATAATCCCACGCCTTTTCAGGGACCATATATCCGGCATCACAGCGGAATCCGTCCACTTTCTTGCGGCACCAGAAAAGGAAAACCTCTGCCATGATTTCCGGCACTTCTTTTTTATTGTAGTCAAGTTTGCAAAGGTCAGCCCAGACAATGCCCCAGGCTCCGGGACTTTCAAAGGTGTTGTCCTCTTTTCTGACGAAAAATTCAGGATGTTCCTGCTGAAGTTTTGACGCCCATCCTGTGTGATTGACGGGGATGTCGAGAAAAAGTTTTCCCCCCCTTGCATGAACGGCATCCACAAGCTCTTCAAACTGTTTCATCGGCGTTGCTTTGGGATCAAATTCGCCGAGAGAGGGTTCCACAGCAAAGTAGTCAAGAGCGGCAAAAGGACTGCCGAATGTGCCCATGCGTCCATATTCAGAGGGAACCGGGTGGATGGGGAGCAGCTGCAGTATGCGGCAGTTCAGAGTGGTGAATATGTGGTCCAGCTGCTTTTTGAGCTGGCGGAATGTACCTGAAGGAGGAATGACGGTGTAATTCTGCTTATTCAGAAAAGCCGCTTCACCGGGTTCGGCATCGCTGCGGGATTTATACATATTCCGCCCGAACTGACGGACAAAGGCTGCATAGATGGTCGTTCCGGAAATGGCAGAGGCGCTGATGACCTTGAATCTGCAATTTTCTCCGTGACACCAGATGATGGGGGAGCCGTCTGCCGGGATGAAACAGCACTTCCCTTCAAAGATACCGATGTCGGTCAGAGGCAGTGTCAAACTCCTTCGGGAGCCGCTGCCCGGGATCTCGATATCGCTCCAGTCAAGATCCTGAAAATCCCTTCCTTCTTCGTGATGACGGATCAATTCGGACCGGCGTTGTTTCACACCTTGCAGATTGCTTCTGAAAACCGCCTTGCCGGGAATGGCGGGAATATCGGCAAGTTCGACAACAATACTTTCCCCGGCGTAAAAAATTTCCTTCCCGGGAAGGATGTTTTGATGAAGCATCCGGCAAAAACCTCCTGAATCGTTTACATGAATACACTATAACATAGCATGTTTGCTTTGACAAGTCAAATAAAAAACTTCCTTCCCGTGAAAAGGAAGGAAGTTTTGAGGGCTTAAGGCTGTGTTTATATGACCCGGTAAACCAGATAGCCCACATAAGCTGTATTGATGAGCAGAAAAAATAAGCCTTCCGTGCGGGTGATCTTTTTGCCGAAAATCATCATCACCCACAATGCAAGAGCCACGCCGATCATGACTCCGAAGTCAAGATAATTGATGCCCTGTGCTGTAACAGGCTTTATCATGGGGGAAATGCCCATGATGCTGAGAATGTTGAAAATGTCTGAACCCACCACGTTGCCGATGGCGATATCCTGTTCGTGTTTGAGGGCAGCCACAACAGAGGTGGCAAGTTCGGGCAGACTGGTGCCGAAGGCAACGATGGTGAGAGCGATCACCGCTTCAGGGACTCCCAGTTTAGCGGCAACGAAAGTGGCGCAGCCGACGAAAAATTTAGCTCCGAAAACGAGAGTCAACAAACCGGCAATGACCAGCCCGATGGAAAGAAAAGTATTGATCTCTTTGATTTCCACTTCATCACCGCCGTCATCTTCTGAGACACCTTCTTTGCGGGAGGCATAAACGGACCAGACGGTGTAAGAGACGACCCCGGCAAAAAGAATGGCTCCCTGCCAGCGGTTGACGCCATTGCTGAGCCAGAAGAAAAGAAGCAGGGCCAGAGATGCCGCCATCATCAGCGGCATGTCCAGTTTCAACAGTTTCCGGTTGACAGGCAATGGCGCGATCAGTGCCGAAAGTCCCAGTATGAGAGCGATGTTGCAGATGTTGGAGCCCACCACATTGCCCAGAGCCACGTCGCCGTGGCCCTTCAGCGAGGCGTTGATACTGACTGCCAATTCCGGAGCACTGGTGGCGAAGGCGACAAGAGTCAAACCGATGACCAGAGGGGAGATTTTGAATTTCAAGGCGATGGAAACTCCGCCTTTGACTAAGAACTCTGCTCCGTAGTAGAGCATGACTCCGCCGAGAATACCCATGAGGATATTGATTACCCAAGCTGACATTTTTTGTTTTCCTTTATTTTAACTTTTAGTTGGTAACGATCACTGAAACACCATCAGGTATGACGGAAATGCGGGGCACGGCTGTGCTGCAGAGAGTTCTTGCTTTCTGCAAAGCTTCTTCAAGAGAAAAAGCGTGTTTCAAGTGCATTGAAAGAGGTAACTCCGGATCGATTTCAGGAGAGACCAGTATGACTTCCGCTTTGGTCAGGACTCTGGCAAGGATCTGGGATTCCCATTGGTCGGGAACAGTTTTGTTCCGGGGGACTTGAATGATCTTTTCCAAAACCGCCTGAGGGGAGGGGGCTTCCGCAAGAGTCTTGCGGAAAGACTCTCCGCCATGCCCGTCACTGCATGCGGCACAGATGATGATGACGCCCCCCTGACGGACCGCCGCTTCTCCGGCAGTCATGCCTTTTACCGATTGGTAAAGATTCTGATCAAGGGGGTATCCGCCATTGCTGGTAATGACGATGTCAGATTCAGGAACCTTGACTTCGGCAAGCTCTTTCAAAAAGGCGCAGCCTGCGGCGTGTGCGGCTTCCACATCTCCTGCAAAGGCTTTGACGATCTGTTTTTTCTGGTCTATGACCACATTGACAACAAAGGCAAGCTTTGCGGCTTTGGCGGCAAACAACATATCTTCATGTATGGGGTTGCCGGGAATGGAGCCTGTCCGGGCTTGGGGATGGGCGATGAACTCAGCACAGTGGTTGGCAAGAACCGTTTCCCGTGCCGCAATACCGGGAAGGACGCTTTTGCGACCTCCGGAAAATCCGGCAAAGAAATGGGGTTCGATGAAACCTTCAGAGACAAGGAGATCTGCTTCAACGGCAAGTTTGTTGACGATCAGCTCTCCCCCGGAGGGCAGAGTGCCGATCTTTTGCAGCATGGCGGGATCACCTGAATCGTGGACGATGATTTTTTCTTCTTCAAAGATTTTATCCCCCACCTTGCTGCGCAGCTCTTCCTGAGTAGTCAGGCGGTGGAATCCTGTGGCAACCAGCAGTGTGATGTCAATGGCGGAATTGTTTTTACGCAGCTCAGCCAGCATCAAAGGCAGGATGTGACGGCTGGGGACAGGACGGGTGTGGTCACTTATGATGATGACCGCATTTTTTTTGCCCCGGGCAAGTTCGGAAAGGGGAGGGGAGTCGATGGGGAACTCCATCGCCCGTTTCACTTCGGCATCAGGATCTGCCGCTGCCTGAGGCAACGAAGCATGAAAGATCCCCAGCAGTTCAGATTCAGGAAGTTGCGCTGAAAGAAAATTCTTTCCGCATGGTATTTTTATTTCAGTCATGGTATAACTTTCTTGCATGTGTCAGAAAACTTTTCCGGGATTCAATATACCTTTGGGATCAAAGGCGTGTTTGATCGCCGCCATCAGTTCCAGCTGTTCATTGCCCCGTGATTCTTTGAGGAAGGGGCGCTTCACATAGCCGATCCCATGCTCGCCTGAAACCTGTCCTCCCATTTCAAAGGCTTTGGCATAGAGGGCGTCGAAGACCTGCTGCAGCTTTTCTTCCCACTCTTTCTGAGGAAGCTGATCCCGGAGGATATAGATGTGCAGATTGCCGTCACCGGCGTGTCCGAAACTGCGGATACGGATCCCGAAACGCTCTTCCAAAGTAGCAGAATAGTTGATAAATTCAGCAATAAGCCGCCGGGGAACCACCACGTCACATTCATCCATCTCTGTGGTGGAACTTTTGATCGCTTCAAGAAAAGCCCCTCTGGCTTTCCAGATGGATTCGTTGCGTTCAGGTGTGTTGGAAATAAAAACATCCAAAGCACCGTTGGCAAGGCAGATCTGTGCCGCTTCATCGTATGCTTTTTCGATCTCTTCTGTGGAGTTCCCGTCGAAGGTCAACAGCAGATAGGCATCGGAACTTTTGTCGGGGTAGGGGCGTCCTAAAAATTCTTCCGCCGCCAGTATGACGGAGCGTTCCATAAACTCCACCGCCGTGGGGGTGTTCTTTGATTTTATGATCTCGGGCACTGTCCCAATGGCTTGAGCAAGGGTGGGGAAGGGCACCAGCAGACTGATGGCCTTGGGGGGCAGCGGTATCAGCTTCAATATGGCTTTGGTCACAACGGCAAGAGTCCCTTCGCTGCCTACGATCAGCTGAAGCAGATTGTAGCCGGAGCTGTTCTTGGCGACTTTGCCTCCCAGTTCCATGATCCTGCCGTCGGCGAGGACCACTTCAAGACCTCGCACATAATCACGGGTGACGCCGTATTTGACCGCCCGCATACCGCCTGCATTGGTGCTTATGTTGCCCCCGATGGAGGCGCTTTTTTCACCGGGGTCCGGGGGATAAAAGAGTCCCAGCTCCTGAATGGCGGGGGGGATCTCCATCAGAAGCACGCCGGGTTCCACGGTCATGGTCAGGTTTTCCCGGTCGATCTCAAGAATTTTGTTCATGGCTGTCATATCGAGCATGATACCGCCGTGGAGCGAAACAGAACCGCCCACAAGTCCGGTCCCCTGACCTC
Organism: Lentisphaeria bacterium; assembly: GCA_017457065.1. Lineage (GTDB taxonomy): Bacteria > Verrucomicrobiota > Lentisphaeria > Victivallales > Victivallaceae > UBA1784. The sequence goes on along the minus strand of JAFTIE010000001.1, from coordinate 452 downwards.
TGGGGGTGACGGGGATGTTGTTGGCGTATGCGTATTTCATCAAAGCCGAAACTTCGGCTGTGGAACGGGGGCGCACCACCGCTTCAGGAGGATGGGGGGCGCCTGCCAGTTCGTCGTGAAAATAGTCTTCGTGGATATCTGAACCCGTGATCACTTCTGAAACAAGTTTTTGGATTTCGGCTATATGTTTTGCATCAAGGCGGGTAAAGCTGTTCATGAGAGAGTTCCTTTCTGTGCGATTTGTTCCAGCAGTTCAGGGATCACTTCATAGATGTCTCCCACGATGCCGATGTGGGCGATCTTGAAAATGGAGGCTTTGGGATCATTGTTGATGGCAATGATCTTTTCAGAGCCTTTCATTCCTGCAGCAAATTGGACAGAACCTGAAATGCCGCAGCAGATGATGAGTTTGGGGGCAACTGTTCTGCCTGAAAGACCGATCTGCTGTTTGT
>JAFTIE010000015.1 GCA_017457065.1 Lentisphaeria bacterium | reverse complement strand
TCAGGAGTTTTTTTTATGCAGCGTGAAGTTTTGTTGATCACCGGTCCCGGCGGCGATGCCCAGGGATGGGGAAATATGGCTGTCACCGAAGTCCTTAACGATACCATCAATGCTTTGGGGGTCAAATGTTCCATAGCCTTTATCAACAACCGTGAAGAGTTTGATAAAGTCATGGATAACGCCACTTGTGATCTGGTTTGGAGTTCTCTTTATTATCTTTCTGATCGTGAGGATATCGTTGGAGCTCCTGACGATGCGGCTTGGATCTCTGATCTTCTGGATGCACGGGGCATTCCTTACATCGGCTCCAGTGCTCAAACCATGAAAGATCTGATATTGAAGTTTGTCACCCATGAGATCATGGCAAAATCCGGTGTTTCGGTGCCTTTTCATGTGCTTGTGGAACCCGGTGAAACGATTCCTGAAAATGTGCCTTTTCCCGCCTTTGTAAAGCCTAATGGTGAATCCCGTTCCGTGGGGATCTCTGACCGCAGCGTGGTAAAAGACCGTGCAGAGCTTGAAGCGCAGGTGGCATGGGTCCACACTGAACTGGGGCAGGGGGCGTTGGTCGAAGAGTATCTCCCCGGAGACGAATACACTGTGCTCATGCTGGGCAATGGGGAACATCAGGAAATTCTCCCTGGAAAAGTCACTGTTGACGAGACACACTACGGAAAATTCCGCATACTGCGCAGCGACCTGCGTGGTGTGGGATTGACCAAGGTTTCCATTCCCACTGAGCACTTTGATGAAGCAGTGGAGCTTTGCCGCAAAGCAACCGGGGCTTTGAAGTGTATGGATCATGTCCGCGCCGATATGCGTGTGGGCGCAGACGGAAAACTCCGGATCATTGAAGTCAATGGTATCCCCGGACTCAAGCCGGTCAAAAGTTGGAGCCCCCAAATCTTTTCTCTTTATCACCCTCAGGAAACGCCTGAGGCGGATTATCGTGAAATGATCCGTACCATATTGATTTCCGCATTTGCCCGTATCGGCAAACCCCTTTGATCCGCACAAAGTTGAAAAAAGGCTGCTGCAGTTTTTTTCTGCAGCAGCCTTTAGCTTTTTTGAGGGAGAGTTTATTTGAGAAGTTCTGCCAGCTTCATAATGTTTTCCGCCAGCAGCCAGCGGTAGGCATCAAAGGTATCGGCAGCCCAGAGATTTTTATCCCGGTATTTGGGCTGGATGAAGATATTCTTTTTGATAAGTTCCAGATCTGCCTGAGCTGCGGCAGCTTCTTTTTTGAATCCTCTTTCGACAGCTCTCTTGATGTATGTTTCGAGTGTAAAGAGGTACTTGCCGTCATCAATTCCTTCCCGGTATGCCTCCCAGAGAGGGGTGGGAATGGGGCGTCCGTCAGGGGCAGTACGAACACCGAAGTCAGCACTGGTGGAATCAAGATTGTTCCACTGATCGTAACCGCAGGAACTGTAGATCCAGGGGATCAGCACCTTGAAACCGGACTGCCACAAGCCGAAACCGTAGGTCATACGGGTACCGATGGAAAGAGTATGGTCATTTTCTCCGGAGTTGTGGTTGGGATAACTCCAGTATTCCAGTCCCGGACGCTTCTTCATATCAGATTCGGCCTGAGCCTTGGGGATGGAAAAGGGCTGGCAGCACCAGACGTCTACATAGGGTTTCATAGGGGCGTAAGCCGGAGTCGCAGGATCGGCTGTGACATAGGTGCGGACTCCGGGGACCTTTTTGATGGCTTTGAGGATGGCAACCATGAAATCCACCGAATTCTTCTGAGAGGCGGGTTCATCAACGGGATAGTAGAGCAATTCGGGCCAGTTCCGTCTGCGTGCTTCGTTCTCTATCATCTGTATAATGGCAGTAAAGTCTTCAAAGAACTTTTTTGGGGGCATCTTTACTCTTGTGATGTGGCTTCCCATAATGGCGCCTTTCATGTAATAGGCGTAGAGGGAACCGGTTCCCAGACCGCAGGGAATGGGGAAGTGCCCCATCCCATATTTCCGCATCAGATCGATCTGCTTCTGCATGGCATCAAAGCTCAAGACCAATTTGCCGGATCGGTTCCGGGTAAACCAGACAGAACCGGTGATACCCTCATGTCCGGAGTCACGCATGTGGGCATGTTCATATTCCGCACGTCTTTCCCACCACTGCCGTGAGAAATCATCAGGCGCCTGCGCCGCATTGCGATAGGGGTGGTGGTAATACTGAGCAAAGGTCACATTGGGGTTTTTCAGCAATCTGAACGGAAGGACCCGTAAAGTCAGGGGAACAGTCGCTTTTTGTCCATCCAGATCAAGGAGCGCCTGAGAGCGGTAAATGCCGGGGACAGTATGGGGAGTCGTATCAATGGCAAGCCAGATCCGCAAAGGCTCTTGGGCTTTGAGTGTACGGTCGCTCCAGGGCATCAGCACTTCGGGGGCACGGTAGTAAAATCCGTACATGTTGTAGTTGGGACGAACCCATGAATATTTGACATAGCGTGGCGTGATTTGTTCTGTTCCGATCACATTGCCTTTTTCATTGACAAAAGGTTTGACTTGCAGAGTGACTTTATTAAAGTTTTTCAGGGGATAGATGGAAAAGGTCAAAGGTTCAGATTCACCGATGGTGGTGAAGGCGCGGACCGGATGATCTATTTCAGATTTTCGGGGAAATTGTTCGGGCCACACCGGCTCCGTCCAGTTGCGGCTGAAAATGGCAAACCCCTGTTTTTTCTGTTTTTCGCTCCACCGGGGAGCGGGAATATCTGACTTGAAGGGAATTTTTTTCCACTTTTTCATGATCTCAGGAGGCAATGTTGCAAGTTCTGCCATTTCCGGATCAAGGATCTCTTTTTTGACTTTGGCATACTCTTTTTCCGGCACAATGGCAATGGCGTTGATGATCCACTTTGAACGGGTGGAAATATAAAGACGCAGCTTGCCGTTTCTGGCTGCAGCCTTCAGTTCAAGGGCGTGGATCTCTGCCGGACCGGCATAGGTCATGGATGCAGAACGGGGACCTGAATAAACTTTTATGTCCCAGACCTGAGATCTGTTGCCGCCTGCTCTGCCGGTCAGTATCCACACATTATAACTCCCGTCCGGAACGGAAAATGTAAGGACCGCTCCGCCCTTGCTCCCTATATGATCGCAGGTGAGTTCATTGTAGTAGATGGGGGGAACAGATTTACCGGAGTGCTTGTTGAGTCCTGATTGGAGAACGATTTTGTTTTTTCCGGTAAACAGTTTTTTTGCGTCGCTCCACATCTTGCTTTGGGCATCGAGAGGGGTGAAGTTTTTCCTGACCGGTGTTCCGGGAGCTCCAAAATCATAGAGGAGCGGTGCGGCATTGATAGTGAGTGCTGCCAGAGCCGCCAGACAAAGAGAAAGTGATGTTGTTTTCATAAGTTTCAGATTCCTTGAAATGGTGAATTGACTAAACGGAAGTCCCGCTGGACTTTGGCAACGGCTTTGCCTTTGCAGACAAGGGTCAAACGGAGCTTGTAATTTCCGGGAGTCATAAAGCTCCAGAAGATCCTCAGCAATGCCTGACCATCATTGGGCGTGGTAACGCCGGAAACCATTTTAGAACCCTTCAGATCTTTGATCTCCCAAAGGAGCCGGGCATCACGCTGACTCAATTTGGCAAGATTGAGATGTATCGGGAGTTGGATCGCCTTGTTGTTCTCAATAAAGAAAACGGTGCGTTTTTCATCTGGAATGATTTCCGGCAGCTTTTTATTCAACGCCAGACGGCGCAATACTTTGCCTCCTTCAGAGATGACCAGTTCACGGGAGATAAGGGGCTTGTCAAAGGGCTGTTCCCAATCCAGGTGAACGACTCTTGAGTTTAAAGGAGCAATGTATGCCGTGTGTTTCTGTCCTTGAGTGGAAATAAGGGCTGCGACCTTGTTTTTGCTCCAGTTTTTCAAGACCACCCGGGCACGGTTGATGCCGTATTTTCCCTCTCCAAGATCATATTGGGGGATAGTCAGTTTGAGATGGGGAAGTTTCACTCCGGAAAGCGTGAAAAATTTTGAAACATCGTGAAAAGAGCTGATACCTTTTACAAAAGAGTATTGCTCCCCCTTCCAGGCACGGTTGCGTGCCATGTGGAATTTCCAATCTCCAGTGGGAGCTTCGACCGGCAAATTTTCAAGGGGGATCGCCGCCTCAAGACTCCAGAAGTTTTTCCCCTTGTAAGTTTTGCAGATGGCATTGGAGTTCCACGAAAGATCACTCTGAGTCACACCCGGTTCTTTCTGAAAGAGATCAAAGACAACGCCATTTGCATTGAAGACGATCTGCACATAGCTGCTCTTGGCTGGCGTGGGAATGAAGAACAGCTCTATTCCGTCATCTTTCCAGACAGCATCATCCAGTTTTTTTCCTGTAAGTTTCAGTTTTTGCATGAAAGGTTCTTCGCAACGGACTCCGGCATAGATGAAATGGTGATCTATGTAGAAGATGGCTTTTGTGCCAACGGGTTTGAAACCGTCAGGAGCAGGACCGAAAAGATAGAAGTGTTCCACATCAGCTTTGCGCTGCCAGATCTTTTCATCCAGCTTGCCGTCAAGAGTTATTTTTCCTTTGAGGGACTGCAGACGGACAGTTCCGGCAAAAGCCCCGGAAACAAACAACGCTGTTGTCAGGAGCATCAGGAGTAAAGTATGTCTCATTTTTTCACCTTGTAGGGGGAGGAAAGCACTTTTAACGAAAGGCTTTTCTTTCTTGCTCTGTCAGAAGGAAAAAGGTTCAGCGTATAATTGCCCGGTTCAAGCTGCAGTTCGTCAATGGCGATCTCAACTTCTCTGCTTCCCCGCAGGACTGGAAGTGTCTCTTCTCTTACGACAGAGTTTGTTTTGCCGTAAACGAGTTGAAAAGGTACTCCTCTTGCCACATCGTTGGCAGGACCTGTCGTATGAAGATGCAGTTTGATGGAGGGCGCAGCCGCAGTGATCGCAGGCGTCAGCATGGTTGCTTTGTCAACTGTACAATGACTTGAGCGGGTCAGACGGAAGTTGCCGGCATGAACAGTCAGTTTGCCCCCATGTTTGTAGTTGCTTTCGGCAATGGAAAATCCGAAAGAAGTGATTTTTCCCGGAGCTGTGATCTGCGAAACAGGGATCTTGATACTGTGGAGTTCCCCGTCGTGCATTTTTCGCAATGATGTGTTACTGCGGGGGTGGGTACTTGCGATCATAAATGTCACTATGCAATTTTTATTGTCAGGATCTCCTTCAAGACACATGTTTACGTCGAATTCAAAGAAGTCCCACTTTGACCAATCCGAAGGGATCGCCGGTTTTGTACGGGAAAAGTTGTTCATGTACATCCGGGGCCAGCCGACGGGATACTTTTTTTCTCCGGAAAAATGATCGATAGGGGCTGTCCATTTTAATACCGGACGGCTGCTGAATTTGAAGGGCGCAAGCGTAACGCTGCTTTCCGCAGGAGACCAACGCCTGGGGACGGCGATGGCATCAAGGTGGAGAGTCTCGATCCTTTCGGCAGCAAAGACCGTGTGTGAAAGAAAAGCTGCCGCAAATAAAGCGGTTGAGAGTTTACCATTCATATTTACCTCCGTAAGTTTGTAAAACACTCTATTACAATACACCATGAGCTCCTTTTTGTCAAGTGTTTGCAGCCATTGTGAATTTTTTTTTCCAGAGATCCGGAAAGAGTTTGATACAAGTTTAAAACGTGAGTTTAAAAAAAATACATTTTTTTGAAAGAAATCCCACCTTATTGTCTCTTAAAGATATGGAAAGAGAGTTGAAAAAAATTTTTTATGGTGTATTTTATGTCAATATACAGTTATAAAGTTTGGATCATAAAAATTTGATGTTTTCGGATCGCAGGGGCTGTATTCAGCAAATTATGGAGTTATAATCAATCAAAGCAATATATGTTCAAATAGAAGAGGAAAGTTAAAAATGTTTGAAAGCTGGTTTACGCAAAAATGTACGGCATTTGTCAACAGTTCCGGAACTGCTCTTGCAGGAGATGAATTGTCTGCAGCTGAAAATGCTGTTAAAAACGCCGAATTGGAGGATTTGAAGATTTGGACCGATAATGACGGTGTTTATTATACCAGGAAACGTTCTTTGTTCGCTTCTGCGGAAACTTTGCGTGATGCAAACGGCAATCCTGTCCGTATCTGCAATCATAAAGTAAATAATAATGCGCATTTTTGCAGTAAATGCGGAACTCCCGCACCCGGCGGCTGGTGGAAATGCAGCGGCTGCGGTCAAATGATCGGCAATGATTCCTCAACTTGTCCTCACTGTGGAAAAGCTCATGTTATCAGCGCACGTCAGCATTTGTCCGACGGGTACTGGCAGAAAAACGAAGATATTCTGGCAGAGTTCATCGATCTTGAAGATGTCACTTTAAAAATGGACAACGGACTCAATGTCCAACCCCATCAATGTTGTGTTTTCTTTGCCGGGGGGAAGATGGTGGAAATTCTTGCTCCCGGAGCATACAGTGATGAACAACTCAAAGAGATGGCTGCGCCTTACGGCGGAAATCGCAGTATCGTGATGATCGACAAGGCTGAGTTTCCTGTCCGTATGTGCGTTGAAAAGCTTCACAGCAAAGAAAATATTGAAACAGATCTGCATATTTCTCTGACCTTGCGTCTTGACGAACTCAATATCAATCTTTTTTTACAGAACTTTATGGGGAACGGACTGACTCTCGGACGCGGCAAATTTTCAAATGTTGTCGTCTATGATGAAATTGCAAGAACCATGCTGCAGTTTACAGATCTGCTTGCCAGAGAGTATTGCGCTTCCCGGACGATCAAAGAATTTTTCTGCGACAGCAGTGTCAGAAAAGAACTTGAAGATTACCTTGCAAAAGAGCTGTTCGATCATTTGAAGTCCGCCGGTATGAGCCTGGTCCGGCTCGGGGAGATCGAATTTGAATCAGAAGTGTTTGATGAACTGCGCAAACGTTCCGGCGAACTTGAGATCAAGCGCAAAGAACTGGAGTTTATGGAAAAAGTCCGGGAACTTGAGAACGCCGAACAGAGAAAAGAGCAGGAATTCTCGGAAAAAGTCCGGGAACTTGAGAACGCCGTCAAGCGTAAAGATCTGGAGAATGCCGCTTACGGAAAAGAATTGGAGGACGAAGCCAGACGTCAGGAAATCAACCGGGAAAATACCATGGCTGATTTTCTCAGAGAGACTGCTAAAGATAAAAAAATCAAAGAGCAGCTTTTTGAAGAGGAGATGGCTCATTTGCAAAAATCCTGGCGCCTGAAACAGGAAATTTCTGATTTGGAATATAAGTTTGATATTGAAGATGCTGCACTCCAGCGTTCAAATCAAAGTCGGCTCCAACAGCTTCGGATGGAATGGGAAAGACAGAAATATCTTCATGACCAGAAACTCCAGCAGCGCAAAATGGAACAGGAGTGGCGTCTTGATGAAGTCAATTTTGATGATCAGCTTACCGGGATCGTTCAGGCTTTGGAGCTGAAAAAACAAGCCCATGCTTTTCAGCTCAAAGAGAATGAGACCGCTCATTCTCAGAAAATCGAAAAACAGACTGCTGATCATCAGATCGGAATCAGCGAAAAGAAATTGGACTCACAGCTGCACAGCAATGAGGCGGTTGCTGAAAACAGAAGCAAAATCCGCAAAATTGAACGCTTCACTGACGATGAGATCCGGCATCATGCCGCTGAAACAGATATCGATATCCATAAAAAAAGCGGATTGACAGAGCTTGAATTGGAGTCTGAACGCCGCAAACTTGAGCTGGATGTCAAAGCAAGAGAAGCTCAGATCGAACTTGATCGTTTGGAAAGATTGGTTAAATTGAAGGGATTGAAACGTGCCGCTGCCCAACAGAGCACTATTGAACTGCTTCAGGCTGCTCAGGGCGCTGATATTGCAAGCTTGCTGATGGTGACTGATGACCCGGCAAAACGGGCACAGCTGTTGAAGCTTTATGAGCAGAATAAATGGGAGGGCATGTCCGTCGAGCAGATCCTTGCCACAGGTGTTCTTCAAGGCAACCGGGATGCAGTTTCTGTACTGGAAACTTTAAGCAAAAATAAAAAAAACGAAAACAGTGACCAATAATACAGGCTCCGGCTTCAATGAAATGTCCTAAATGTCAAAATGAAATAGAGTACTTTTCCGGCGAAACTGTTTTTTGTAATTGCTGCGGCTTCAATTTTCAAGAAAAAAACGATTGCGGGTGTCTTCAGGTGGAGTTTGATAAAAACACTTGCCTTATGAAGAACGCTCCTTCTGCCTTGCGGATCAAGCTTACTCCTCTGAAGGAAGAACTTCACAATGTAACGCTCATGATATCTTACAAAGACAGTGACGGACACAAAAATTTTCAGCAGATCCCTGTTGAGCATTCCCTGGTGCCTGACAAAGCGGTTCCGATCACCTGGGACTATATTCCCAGAGAGATCACCGGACAGGTCACACTGGATTTTTATGTAGGCTGTTATCTGACCCATGAAGTCAATTTCTACAGGTTTTCAACGACTTTGCCGGTGTTTGATCCCAGCGGATCACGCGATGACTTCAGGAAAGTCATCATGAATTTCAATGCAAGCGATGTTGCTGATTTCAATTTTTACGGAGATGTAAAAAAGGAGCTGGATTCTCTTGCCGGAAAAACTCCGAACGACCTGATAGCAGAATTGCACGCAAAACCTGCTTGTTTTGTGAAGCAGGATCTTAGAAGGATCAGTCACGATCCCAACATTACCAAATTGATCGAAGACAGCGGGATCTATCCGGAAATTACAGACAAGCTGCTGCTGAAATGGAAAGACTTTAAGATTTTTCTTCTTGCCGCCAAGGATATCAAGGTCGGGCGTGCAGCTGAGCTCTGTGATCTTGTCGTCCGGAAAAAAGGTGTACCGGTGGACGTAAAACCCAACAGGACTGTAAGCCGGGTCCATGGAATCGTTCATTATTTGGGCGATCATGTCGCTTTTGAAGATAAAAGTTCTTATGGCAGCTGGATCAACAACCAGCGGGTAGAAAAAAAGATGACTTTTCCGGCAGCGGGAAAAATCGAGTTCGGAGATATCCATTGGAAAATGAATCTGCAGTATTGCAACGGTGCATCTCTTCACCCCATGTGTGGATTTTGCCCCAGAAAAAAAATCAAGTCCCTGACTTTTACACGGTGCGACGGTGACAAGGAACTTTATTTCTTTATATGGCAAGGCTGCGATTTGGGAAAAGTGATTCCCGAATTAGCCGGATGGAAAGTTTATCATCGGGATAATACCTTTATTATCTCTGACCCCAATGATAAAATAGATTTCCTCAGACCCGGAGTGACTCTGGATAGGAAAGGTCAGAAAATTGAAGTCAACTTCTTCAGTCAGTTGTAAGTTTTTAATAAGAAAGGATCGACAATGAGAAGAAAGATATTTTATTATGCAGCAGGATTCCTTGGCGGGATCGTGCTGGTGACAGGGTGTACAACTCATGTGACGCCGAATCCGCTTCCTGAAGATATGCCAGGCAGAGTGAAGGAAGAAGTTCCGTACGGCGGCAAAGTTGGAATTTTCCGTGACAAAACAGTTCCGGTAACGGTCTGTGTAAAGAGTGACGATCGATCAGCTGACAATTTGAAGAAAATGATTTCCGGAAGCAATGTTTCTTCAGTTTCTGATGATGGCGATATCGTTGTGTCGCTCCGGGCAAGAGTCCGGGTTGTGACACCTGCGCCCCGGTGCCGCTTGAAAGCAGACATGACGATCAAGTCCGGTGTTGTTTCAACGTGGAACAGTACAGCGGAGTCCGGTCAAGCCTGTTCTACGAAAAAACAGGCAGAGAAACAGCTGGAAAAAGCTGTCCGTCTCGGAATAGCATCGTACGTTGACAATGTTTTTTCAAAAGCATTGAAGAGTTACCGGAGTGCGATCCTGCGTTTCCATTCTGTCAGTTCCAATGCTGAATTTGATCAGTTGCGGGAAACTCTTTCAGGGATCAATGGAGTTGTAAAGAGTTCCGTTATCGAATATGACAAAAAAAGAAGGATCGTTTCTTTCAGAGTCTTTTACAACAAGAAACTTATTCCTCAGGGAATAAAGAAAGCTTTCATCGAAAAACAAAAAGAATTGGAGCGTTGATATGAAAAAAAGTATACTTTGGACAATGGTTGTTTTCTGCGGGATCTTTCTGAGCGGGTGCTGTACTCAAAATTGCAGCAAAGATGCCGCTTACCCCTCTGCTGCGTCTGTTAAAAAAGCAAAAGCTGCCAGGGTTCAGAATATTTCCTTTTCTGTTGCTGATGAAGTGAAAGCGAAGCTGCGTCTTCGGGTCATCTATTCTCAAGGGAATAAAAACTTTTCAGCAAAACTCCTGCAGCTGATCGCTGACGATCTGTTGTCAGAAGTCGAAATCGGGAATTTTTCCAGCTGTGACGGTTTTATCCGTCTGGGAAATGAATTTCAAACCAAAGACAAAACCGGTGAATATTTCAGAGTTATCTGTAAACGGATCTTTGTAAACGTTGTTTGCTATGATCAGTTAAAGGCGCACAAAACGATCCGCCTTAAAGCTATGCCGCGCAAATTGGGGTATGACGAGGCTGTGGAACAATACCTCGAACCGGCAGCACGGGAACTGCGGAAGTATCTTGTGCCAAAAATCGCAGAGTTGAACAATGAGTTGCTCGGTGTCAGTCAGATCACTGTAAAAATCCGGAATTACCGCAAAGGGGACAGTCAGACATTCTCAAGAGAAGTTGAAAAAGTTGCCCGTATCATCGGTTCTGTCAGAGGCGTTCTTAAATATCAGAACATCGCTCAGGACAGCGCCGCAGGGACCTGTACGTTCCGGATCGTCTACGCCAAGGGCAAAATGCCCCAAGGTGTGAGAAATGCCCTCAATAACAAGTTGAAATGATATGATTAAGGAGAATATATAAAATGAAGAAAATTGCTGTATTTCTTGCCCTTGTCTTTCTGGGAGGGATCGCAAGTGCAAACGTTCCGGGCGGAATTGCCGACGATGATTTGAGACAGGCACTTTATAAAGCCATTGACAAAGCGGTTCCTTCTCTGAAAAATGCCAAATTCGGCAAAGAACCCATTGCCGTTCTTCCCATGAAAGAGGATCCTCAGGATCTGATTCCGGAAAGACTTAGAAATATTCTTAACAAATTGGGATTTGTCTGCGTCGTCGGCAAAGAAGAGACCGCCGCTTTGAACAGGATTTATTCTGAAATTGCCAACAGTGAAAGAAAAGAAGACATTTTTGCGCCTTCTACACTGGTCAAATTCGGCAAGCTGAAAAATACCCGTCTGCTCATGAGATGCCGGGTGCTCAACTTCAACCGGAATGCGAACCGGATCTTCGTTGAAATCGAATTGCGTGTTGTTGAGATCGCCACGGGGAAACGGCTTTGGGGAGGGACTTTTTCATGCCGCCACTATCCGAAAAAAGATATCCGGAGCGGCGTTAAAATAGATGCCCGTTTGCGCTTGTTGTTGAAAAAGGATCTTGCCGGTCTTAAAAAATCACTCGAAGCAAGCGGTGTCCGGGAAAAAATGGGGCAAGTCAAAAAGATCGTAGTGATTCCCATCAGCGGTGATGATGATGGTTACATCACAGATTTGGCGATCCAGGCTCTTTCTGCGACAAAGTATTTCCCTGAGCGCACAGAGATTCCCTCTATTGCCCAGTTCCGTTATGCTGTTAGTGACAAAAGTGTTGGCAATAAGATCGTTTTTTACGGTGCTCTCAGAGATCTCCAGGTCAGCACTCCTGAAAAAAAGGCTTCTGCCGACGGAAAATGGGTGATGTCAAGAAAAATCACCGGAGAGCTTCAATGTTTTATTGAAGATGCCGGAAGCAAAACTATTTTGTGGAGTGACAATTTTTCCTTCTCTGAAACAGAGAAGGAACCGCTGCCTCCTGCCCCCAGGGATTACAGAGAATATCTGTGGATCTGTGGCGGAGTTGTGGCAGTGCTGGTGCTTTTTTTCATCATGTTTCTTGTCGTAGTCAAGCTTTTTTCGGCTCGCAACACTGTTCGATAAACAATGCGTGAATATAATTGGAAAAACGAGAAACAGAGTATGCGCGGTACTGCCGACTCTGTTTCTCCGCAGCGGATATCGGGAGTTCCGGTTCGGAATCAAGTCGTTCCAAAGGCCCTTTTTCTTCTGTTTCTTCTTCTTCCTTTGCTGCTTGCCGTGGGCGGTGTTTGGTTGTGGATGGGAAGGGCTGAAAACAAGCCGACACCTCAAATGGTTGTGGAGAGAGACAGTGCCAACGCTTTGGCTGATGTTGCAGAAAAATATCGTCATGCGGTGGGATTGGTCGTATTGTGCCTGCAACTGCAGGATGAGAAGCAGGTTGTTTCCTTTCCCTTAGGGACTGCATGGGCAATCGACAAATCCCGTTTTGTTTCCAACGCCCACGTGATCCACGGACTGCATGAGAGCGTGCAGCAGGCATCTCAGGAACTCAAAAAATTGCATATCAGCGGGATCCTCAATGAGCACAAGGTAAAATCAGAAAAGGAATTGGCTGCGAAGCTGGGGGAATTGCAATTCAGGAACATGCTCAAAGAGGTCGATGATCTTATCTCTCAGATGCTCAGCAGGGCTTATGCTGAAGTTCGCATCAACGGAAAAAAAGATAAAAAATACCGTATCTCTCATGTGCAGATCCATCAGGAATATAAAAAAGGGAAATTTTCACCGGACTTGGGAATTATTTCCGTTGCCGGGGAGCATGACACCGTCTTCAAGGTTGCCGGAGAGGAAAAACTCTATGGGTTGAAATCAGGAGTTCCCATCGGTTTTCTGGGGTTTCCCATGGAATCTCTCCCCAAAGATAATGTTGACGCAAATGATCCTGTGGCTTCCATGCAGACGGGGATTATTGTAGCTGTTTCAGATCCTTCTCTGAAAGATAACGGAAAAGAGAACAACTTTTTGATCCGGCACAATCTTCCCTCTGCGGGAGGAGCCAGCGGCAGTCCCATGTTTGACACTGAGGGAAATGTGATTGCAGTCAATGCGGCAATTACAAGTATTCCGGGGACCAGACTGCCTTCTGCAGCTTTGATCAACTTCGGATTCCGGATCGATTTGCTTTCCGGCATGGGGAAAACGGTTCCGATAAAGGAATTTCTTTCGGGAAAGTGATCTTTTTTCTGTCAAAACACGGCAGCAAGTGAGAGACTCCTGCTGCACACAGCCTGACAGCAACACAGAAAATGAATGAGTGTACCCAGAGGGGTACGCTCTTATTTTGTCTGCATAAATGAAGTCAACACTTTAATTCACCTTAAATATCGAGGCAATTTCAAAACTCCTCAAAATTGTCAAAGCGCCCTCGCTTCGATCTGATAAAGGGAG
>JAFTIE010000167.1 GCA_017457065.1 Lentisphaeria bacterium | reverse complement strand
GCAATTTCAAAACTCCTCAAAATTGTCAAAGCTCCCTCTTCTTCGATCTGATAAAGGGAGCGTTTTTCCGCCTTCGCATAAAGCTACGGCGGGACAAGCGCCTGTTACCTTTCCCCCTCCGCATAAAGCTACGGCGGGACAAGCCAGGCAGCAAGTGCAAACTACCCTTTACAGCTCTTTGCGAATGGCATCGAAAGTCATTTTTTGAATGACTTTTGAAATTACCTCTTATGCAAAAAATGGAAAAAGAACTTAGCGCATTATGTCAGGGAAACGACTCCATACTGATATACAGGATCCCCGGCAGTGAAAAAAAAGCGGAAAAAAGTTGAAACATACCGGAAAATAACTTGTATTTTTATTTGATATGTGTTATACTAATCAACATTCATGGAGCATAAGATGACAACTTTAACCAGAGAACACAAAGCGGACTCTTACGATGCCGGTTTTCCCGGAACTTTCATCACAGGCAACACTTTTCCTGTCAATTTGTTCCGGCGCAAGGCAGAGGTGATCCCTGAGAGCTTTGGACACTATCTTGCCCGACTCCGCGCCGGCAATTGGGAGTCCTATTGGGGACACGCCAATACTCTCAGCGCCGTAAATTCCTTGTGCGGCGTGGATTTGACTCCCCGTGAAGACCGTCCGGCGCTGACCACCGATGCCGCGGGATTCCCGGTCCTCTACGGCAAAAGCTACCGTGAGTGTTGGGTCCTCACCCCCGAATATCGCCCCGGATACCGTCCCGCCATCGGCGTGGAAGTTGCCCCCGATGACATCCTCTCCTGGCAGACACTCCGGATCCTCTGGCACAACTGAAGCGGAGAAGATGGATAGATGTTCGGTATAAAAATATTACATTATGAATTTGCTTCTGCCGTTGATCTGGGGCTTCACGCTGAACTGCCGACCATAACATTCCGGGGCGCCTTCGGGTATGCTCTGGCACAGGTTATTGCCCGTGAAGGGTGTATCCCTTCCATGTATTCCCGGGTGGCGCTATACAAGCGTGTCTTCATGCCTTCCAACGAAAGTGGATGCGAACACAGCCGCAATCAGGATTTGGCACGGCCCTTTGTCCTGCGTGGATTTTATTCCCGCCCCGACAGGAAAAGTTTCATTCTTGAGGTGATTCTTTTCGGCATCGCAACTGAGCATGAAGTTTTCTTTGACCGGGTGGTTGAAGTCATGTCTTACATGGGGATCGGAAAAAACAAACAGGTCTGCCACTTTGAAAAACTGACCTCTTATGAGGTGGATCTTCCTGATCCGGATCCCACCAATGCCCTGCTGGTGAATTTTCTTTCCCCCTGCTGCCGTCTGAAATCCGGGGGCAGGATCTATGAAGATTTCATCCCCTTCAATGTCCTGCTGCCCCGGCTTCTTGACCGGGTCGTCGAACTTGACAACCTCTACGGCAGCGGCTCCTTTGAAAAGGAGTGGGATCTTTACGCCTTGAAACATCAAGCCGATTTTGTCGCCGCCGAACTCATTGAGGGGGGGATCTATAATGTCCGCCGGATCAGCGGACGCTCCGGGCAGAAGATGTCCCTCAATGGATTTGCGGGAAAAATGCTTTACTCCGGCGACTTTGATTATTTTCGTGAAATCCTGCGTTATCTGCCGTGGATCAATATCGGCAGATTCAATGTTTTCGGATGCGGCTGGTGTCAGACACAATACATTGAACAATGAGGCAATTTCAAATTTTTGAATGACTTTTGAAATTACCTCGAAAATATAATTGAAAGGAACTCTGTATGAGCATGTACCTGTGCTACGATCTGAAAGGGATCCAGCAGTATATCTTCCAGATCCCGAAGCTGAAGTGTTGTATCGGCGGCAGCCGCCAGATCGACACTTTTGACCGGGAAGATGCGGGAGAGCTGACCCTTGAAGGCATCCGCAAGATCTACACCGGCGGCGGCAAAGGCGCCTTTGAATGTGATTCTCAAGCCGCCCTTGAGGAGTTGAAACAGGAACTTCTTGACCGGGCGCGGCTCAAGGGATTGACGATACGTTTCGGTATCAGTGATGATTATTTCACCGCCGCCCGGGAAATCGCCGAAACCTACTGCTTTCAGCCTGACTCTCTCGAAGGAGCACCTTGTGAACAAAGCGGACTTTATCCCACTCTGGAAAAAATCCATCCCCTGATCCGCAAAAGGATCGCTTTGGGCTCGTGTCACGAAGAGGAAAGCCCCGTTGAATCACGATTCCTCAAGAGTCTGCGTGAAATTTTCAAACGTGATGATCTGGGATTTTTCTACAATGTCAGCGCCGGTGATGAAGATGGCTGGGAGGCCGCCGAAGCCCTGGGCAACCGCAACCGCTGGGCGGTGGTCTGTATGGACGGCAACGATATGGGGAGCCAGTTTCTCGCCTTTGCAAAAAACGCTCCCCGGGATCCCGCCGCCGCTCAGCAGCAATGGAGCAAGTGGCTCCCCGAAATGAGTCAGCGCCTTGACGAATGTACACGCAGTGCCGCCGAAGCCGGTATGATCGCCGTAGCAGAAGTTTTCCTCAAAAATCTCCCTGACTCCTCTGTGCTGCCCCTGCGTCCCCTGATCGTGGGTGGCGATGATGTCACAGTTCTTGTTCACTGCGAATATGCCATGCTCTTTGTAAAAACCGTTATGGCGAAGTTCAATGAACTCAGCAGAAAATATGCTCATCTGTGGTGCGGGACCAACGGAGAAATGACCATTTCAGCGGGGATCCTTTACGCCCCTGTGACCTTGCCGCTGCACAGTGCTCTGAGTTACGCCGAGATGCTTCTTGCCAGTGCCAAGACCCACGGCAGAGAGCTGAAAAAGGAGAAGAACTCCGCCGTTTCACTTCCTTGTGTGGATTGGGAGTCTGTCACCGAAGGCTTACTGGTTTCTCCCGGGATCCGCCGCTGCCGGGAGTTCCGTTTTTACGACAAAGAGATCGGCAAAAATGTGGAACTGACTTCAAGACCTTATTCTCTGGAAGAACTTTCAAAACTGGAAAAAGCAAAAGCCTTGTGGGAAGAACTCCCGCGAAACATCCGGTTCCAGATCCACCCTGCGCTCTTTGCCCCCAAAGATGAAAGAGCGGCCTTTTATGCCCGGCTGTTGAAAAATCATCCCGAACACGCCCGGCAGCTCCGGGAACCCATCGAAGGTGTCTCTGATTCTTACGGCAGCGCCTGGGAGAAGATCGGAGACGACTGTCTGAAAACCAATGTTATCGACATCCTTTTGCTGGCGCAGGAGGAATACCGCCTTGCTCATCCCACCGTCAGCGAGTCCTGAAAGGAGCCCTTCAGCCATGAAAAATTATGAATTTGAACTTTTACTGAGATCCGATGCCGAACCCGCCAGCGGCATGGGGGGGGAACTGTTGAACTCCATGCTGCCCAAGGATGAAAAGGGGTGTTTCATCATCCCCGGCTCCCATCTCAAAGGAGTGATGCGTGAAAATCTTTTCAATCTCCTTTCTCCGCTGCGCAAAGATGCCGCAAAAATCTGCGGTATCCTCTTTGGAAATCCCGGAGAATTGAACGAAGGAGGCAACCCCGGTGTACTGCATATCACCAACGCTGCCGCTTTGCCCGATGCCAAAACGCTCACCATCACCCGGACTGCTGTCGGTCCCGACGGTGTCGCTTCAGACACATCGCTGCGTACCACAGAAGCCCTTGCCAAAGGAACTTGTCTCAAAGGGCGCATGAGTTGTGACTGTGCAGATGTGACCGTACAGAAACTCTGCCGTCTGGCGCTGCTGACCGTTACCGCCGTGGGTGGCGGAAGGACCAGGGGCAGCGGGGAGTGCAAGATCACCTTCCCCGCTTTCCCTGCTGAAACACCGGGAAAGCTTTTGAAAGAGATCGCCGCAGCTGAGATCAGAGGATCCCAAAAGTGTTTCATTCACAACCCCAATGCCGTGACAGGCGGCGATTTCAAAGCGGTCCGGCTTGTCTTTGAAAGCAGCAGTCCCATCTGCATTCCGGAGCGTCCGGCGGGAAAAAACAATGTTATCGGCAGCGCAGATGCCATTCCGGGAACCGCTGTGGCAGGCGTACTGCTCAATCTGCTCTCTGAAAGAGATCAGGATCTTTCCTCCGGCTGCTGCCGTTCAGAGGTGTTCCGCTGTTTCCCGCTGCTGCCGACTCCTGAGGGGGAAGATCCGGCAGCGGTGCTGCGGGTTTCCAACACCCACAAGATCAGCAAGCTGTGTGCCGAAGGGAAGAATCATCTTTTCGGAGATCTGATGATCCCCGACAAATATCTTTCTGACCCCCGTTACCGCTGGCAGGAGCAGAGCCGCACCATTTCCATGAAGGGCGTTTCCGGAATGCTGGTCGTTGGAAATGGAGGTGATGTAAAACTGCTCCGCAGCGGAGATATCCCCAGATATTACAGCGCCCACGGTGTTGTCAACGGCGAGGGGGAGAAAAAAGACAATCTCTTTACTATGGAGTCCATCCGGGTCAAAAAGTTTACAGCTCTTGCCATTCTGCCTGTCAAAGCAGCTCAGATGCTTCTTGAGATCCTCAAGGAGGGGCGGCAGGTCTTTTTCGGAAAGTCCAAAAGCACCATGGGAGGCGGCATTCTCAAAGCTCAGGCAACGCCGCTTTTTGAGAAGTTCGACCGATATCATCAGGTGGAAAAACTCCGCAACCGTCTTTTCATCGTCCAAAGCCCCATCGTTTATGACAGTCCAGCGGAAAGCAGCTCCCGTGATATCATCAACAAGGTGTTGAATGAAGCCGGATGGGGAGAAGTTGCAGAGGAGTCAGTTATGACTTCAGTGCTTTTCGGATGGAACTCCATGAAACTTGACAAACAGCTCTGCAACTCCGGAAGAGTTCAAGCCAAACGGGTGATCACTCCGGGATCGGTCTTTCTGCTGAAAGAGCCTTTGTCCTCCCCCGTGGAAAAAATCGCCAAAGGTCTGGGCAGTGACCGCTATGCCGGGTACGGTGCTGTCATGCCTCACCCCATGTTCGCAACAGCTCTTTGCTCTCTTGAAAAGGACGCTGAAAACACGGTGCAGTTTGGGAAATGCTCCGGAAGTCCCGTTTTCTGTGGGTACCGGTTGCACAGGATTTGCGGCAAAAAGCTCAGTGCCAGCCAGATCGCCAACTTGATGAGCCGCGCTGAAACTTCTGTTGAAGAGGCGGAAAATTTTCTGGAGGAACAGCGGCTCTACCGTCCTGAGGATATCTGGGATGCCTGGAAAAGTGTAAAAGAAATTCTGGATAAGTATTTCAAATCCTACAGCCGACCGGATGTGATCAGAATGCTTCGTGTATGGCACGATCTCAATGTGGGAGACAAATAAACAATGATGTACGAAAATAAAAAAACAGTTTATGCCGTTTCGGCTCCTGTGGTCTTTCCGGAAGGATTTTCAGTCTGCAGTGCCGGAAAAGGCAATGCTTTGGAAATCGAGCGCAACGGCGAAGGCGCCCCGGTACTCCGGGGGAGTTCCATTGCAGGTGTCCTGCGGTCAGCTGTGGCTGCGGACCCTCTTTTCGCAGCTCTTTGCGAAAACTATTTTGGCAAAGCTCTGACCGGCGGCGATGAACGGCAGGAAAGCGCCATCGTTTTTCACGACATGGCTTTTGAGGACCGCACAAATGTTTCCATGCACAATTTGATCTGCCGTCATACGGGGAGCGTTTCTCAGGAAAATAAAGGCTTGTTTTCCATTGAGAGGACAGCTCCCGGCGTTACGGGGGAACTCTTTTTCACTCTGGCGCCCCTGCCGGGGGCAGAAGATCCGGGACAGGATGAAGAATTTCTTGATTTTCTCATATCATTGCTCAAAAACGGCATACTGACGGGAGGAAACTCCAACCGGGGCGGCGGCAGATGTTTACTGCAGGGGGAGTTTTACCGCCGCAGAAAATTTGATCTGACCGATATTGAGGATGCGGCGGCGTATCTTGATCTGCTTTACGACGGCAAAAAAGAGTTGCTTCCTCAAATCGCAGTTCCCTCTTGCTCCGGCAGCAGTACATTTGCTGTCAAACTGGAACTGGGGATCCCCCGTGGGCAGGATATACTTCTGGCTGAGGGGATGGATATGTTTCCTGCCATGGTCTGCAAGTCTGACGGGAAAAATTACTGGAAGATCCCCGGCTCCAGCTTCAGAGGAGTTTTCAGAAGCTGGTTTTCCCGCCTTGCCGCAAGGGACGGGAAAAAATTGGTTGACAGCGTGGAGCGCTACCGCAGTGAAGGTGTCGTCAAAAGCGACAAAATCTACGCAGGCGGCACTGGTGATGTGATCTCTTCTCTTTTCGGCTCTCTTGAGAAACGGGGTCGCATACACATTGCCGATGCCTGTTCCGTCAAACCGGCAGCCCCTGCTGCTGATACCCGATACCGTCCTCACGTTGCCATCGACCGTTTTACAGGAGGAACCAACGAGGGCAAACTTTTTTTCAACTTTGTTCTGACCGGGGATGTGAAATTTACCACAGTCATCACCATTGCCGACCCCGGTGCTGACGAGATCGGATATCTTCAGAAAACGCTTCAGGCGCTCCATTGCGGCGTGCTGCGTCTGGGGTCATCCAAAGGGGCGGGGCGTTTGGAGATCCTCTCTTATGAAGTTGCCGCCAATCCCTGCGGCGCAGAGTTTGCGCTGAAGCTGAAAGGAGCTGAAAAATGAGTGCTGAACACCCGAACATAAAAAATTTCAAAAGTGCCATTCAAAACAATAAGATCGACGATGAAAAGCTCAGGAACTTTGAAAAATGGATGAACAACCCCGCAAAGTTTCCTGAAGAACTGCGTTCTGAAGCTGAAGCGCTCCTTGCTCAGGCACGCAAAGGAGCGCACGGTGCGATCCCCGGAGCGTTTCACAATCCCTACACCTTTATTCCTTTCCCCAAGAGCGCCCCGGAACGCCATAAGCCGACCCCTCTTACCATTGACGAGATCGAAACCGACCGGATGACGGGGATCATTGATGTTGAGCTGAAAACTCTTTCCCCCCTGCTTTCGCCCGAACATAAAAAGACAAAACGCGGTGAAAAAGCTCCGAAATCATTCAAGGCTGCGAAATGGGGCAATGATGTCATTGTTCCCGCCTCATCGATCCGCGGGATGCTCCGTTCTCTTTGCGCCATAGTCAGCGGAAGTGCCCTTGACTACATTGACGACAACCTCTGGCTCTGCCAGGGCAGGGATGCCAATCTTTCGGCAGGCAAGGGGAAAGTTTTTCTGGCTGTGGTCGTAAAGCCGGGCAATGCTTACCATAGTGGTATAATCAGAGTTGGCGAGGCGCATCTGGTCAAGAGTCAGGATCTGGGATTTGATTGCCGTTCAGAAAAAAGGGAACAATACAATATAAGAGGAGCCAAAGAATTATGGATCGATGATCCCGATTCTCTTTCTCCCCGCTGTCAGGATCATGAAGACTCTGCACATCCATACCGTGTCAAAGTCAGCGGCTGTAAAATTCCTAAAGATAAAGATTGGGAAGAAAAGCAGCACGAAGGCGTTTTTAAGCCCTCTTGTGCAGTTGAAATTGAAGTCCCCTCAAGAATCTGGATGGATTATTGCGGAAGAAACCGTCATGGTCAAAGACCAGTGCTTGAAGAGAATGATATCATCTGGGTCCAACCGGTGGATCCGGCGAAGGAGCCTGCAAGCTGGAAAAGTGAAGATATCCAGTCTCTTCAATGGGCACGTTGGGGGAAGACGGGGGTACGTTTTGCAGACTCCCTCAAGAAACTCCGTTTGGGGCACATGCTGCCGGATTATGTGAAAAATGATGGATTGGTGGATATCACGAGTGATCTTTTCGGCAGTATTCCGCTGGGCGGAGACTCCTATGAAGCCATTGCAAGCAGAGTCCGTCCTGAAAATCTGGTTTTCCCTGCTGCCCGGACTTTTGAGAATGAATTGCCGCCCCTTTCTTCGCCGCATCCGGGATGCAAGGCGTTTTATATTGACAATCAGCGGCCCGGGGAAATCTCTCTTGAGGATCTCCCCCGTGGATATAAAGTTTACAGAACGAGTAAAGAACACGGAGACAAAGCGCCATGGCACTATGCCGTGCAGCCGGAATATGTAAAGTGCGAAGCCAAGGCTTTTTCGGTGTCCGACATGGCGAAAAAGGCGGAGCTGGTTGCTGAAGATGTCAAAGGCTCTTTGAAAATCGCCTTCAGGGCGTTGAACCGGGAAGAACTTTCTCTGTTGCTGCTGCTGCTTTCCTGCGACCTGCGAATCGGCGGCGGAAAGCCTTTGGGATTGGGGCATTGTGTTGTCAGCAGTATTACGCTCCGTGACGAAATGGGGGATGAATTTTTTTCATACGTCCCGGAAAGGGCTGCTGTGCCTGAAGAGTTTGCTGATGCCGTGCCGCCGGAATATTTGAAAAGGGCAAAAATTTACTGCAAGACTCAGGAGCCTGTCGATATGCTGCGTTATCCCCGGGCGTATTCCTCCAACGGCAATCAGCATGGCGGCATGTGCTGGTTCCAGGAGTTTGCTTCGCCCAAAAAAAGTTCCAAAGCCAATGAAGTTGTGAGCAAGGGGCTGCAAACCGTCAAAATAGCCTCTTCCTTGCGGGGGAAATTCGGAGAAAAAGCGGAAATTCCGGCGCAGATGCTGCCCAAATTTGATCCTTCAAATCCGGAGTCTGATTGGCTTTTCGGATACGATGTGCAATGTGTTAAAAGTGGGTATGAAATTCAGGAATTCAGAGAGATTTCCGGAACCGTTAAGCCTGAGACAGAGGGGCGTTATTATGAAAATACCAGTCTCAACCGTCAAAAAAAGCAGGAGGAAAGAAATAAGCGGCAAAAGAAGAATTGGTGAAAAGTTGTTTTTTTACTTGAAAATTTCTCAAAACGTGCTATCTTATACACTAAGAGTGTTTTTTGAAGATTTTCTTCTGAAGGAATAGAAGCATTTATGAACGTAGAAGTAAGAAATTTGTTTGAGGGGCGCTGCATTACGGTTCGCAATGCAGAGTGCTCTATTACTGCGTTCATAGTGGATCCTTTGTCTTGTTCCCATGTGAGCATGGACTTCCGGGCAAAGTTTGCTGATGCTGTATTTTTCAGTGTCCGCGGGGTTGAGAGTGTTTACGAATTTGCGAAAGACCTTGTGGAGCGGTTCAACTGCAGTATCAGGAGCATGTTCCGGCAGAGGAAGAGTTTCAAAAAGCTTTTTGTGCGTGTGCCAGTCATGCGTGCGAAGTGCAAAGAACAGCGGATCAAGCCCGAAGTGATAAGTTATGCCGGAGGATTGCGGCTATGAAAAAGCTTTGTTTGGGCGTGGAGTCCGCAAATCATGGTGAAAGAAAAAAAGTGCTGTACGGCTGAATGATATTCGGCTGATACGGTGCTTTTTGTTTTTTGCCTGTGCTGATTTGAAAATTGAAAAACTGAAAACTGAGTGGGAGATTTTGGGAGATCTTGGGATATTTTGGGAAATTTTGAGATGTTTTCTGAGGTATGCTGAGGGTTGCCGGGTATTGCTGAGGGTAACTGAGACTTGCTGATGGCGACTGAGACTTGCTGAGGGTAAGTTGAGACTTGCGGGTGCGGTTAAGGTGCGGGTGTTGCTGAGCCGACAGGCGAAGCCAGAAGCGAGCAGAGAATCTGCGAGCTTCTCGCAAAAACTCCCAAAAAATTCCCAAAAGTTCCCAAAATCTCAGCTGCCCAGTAGCGGCACTGCCCCTCTGCAAATCACAGCCGGGCAGCAGAGCAACCGGGCAACTGATGGTAACTGAGGTATTGCTGAGGGTAAGTTGAGACTTGCGGGTGCGGTTAAGGTGCGGGTGTTGCTGAGCCGACAGGCGAAGCCAGAAGCGAGCAGTGTAACTGCG
>JAFTIE010000166.1 GCA_017457065.1 Lentisphaeria bacterium | reverse complement strand
CGTATGAAGCATTTTCCTGCGGAAAATATGAAGCGCCCCGTTGGGGCATGAAGCGCTTTCTTCGCAAGCATAATAAGGCATTTTTTTGTTCTCTTTTTTCAGGTAATACAACGGCAAAACACCTGTTTGACAAGTTTTACTCACCAGCAACTCGATCAAGGTAAAGGGGGATTTACAATTTTTCATAAACTTTTTTTCCTTTTGAAATCAGCTCATTGGGTTAATGAAAATCCATTGTCAACACTGCAATAATATAACTCCTGTTAATTAATAAAACAAGGTGTTTTTGTACAATGTGTTGCAATAAATTATACATCAGTACACCTTTATCCCTGTGTTAAATATAATACACGATCAACTAAAAAGCTATTGATAATATTTTTGTAATATATGTAAAATATGATAAATCGTGAAACAAGGTTCTCCGGGAGAAAGTTTTCCAGCAGAAACAGTGGTGCTTCTTGACAATCACCCTTAACCGGGGTATATTAAAGAGACTGTTATCCTACACAATTTTATGAGGAGTTCCGATGATGAAACTTGGAATCAATCTCGTGTGCTTTGTCCCCGCCAGACAGGGCAAGTACCGTTCCCATGAAGAGGCGGCACGGCTCTGCCGTGAGGCGGGATTTGAAAGCGTGGACTGCCACGTGAACTTTACTGAAAATCCCGATTATCTCAATATCGCAAAGGATCTGCGGCGCCAGTATGATGCTGCCGGAGTCAAAGTACATCAGATCCATCTGCCTTTGTTCCGGTTCCGCAAGGATGCCGACGGAGTGCAGCTTTTCCGTGAAAATGCCCCCCGTGCCATGGAGTGTGCTGATATCCTGGGGGCGCAGTTTGCCGTAGCTCATGTGGATGAACACCGCATCAGTTCCCCTGAGGAGTGGGAGTTTGACAAGATCCTTGAGATCACTGCCGACTACTTTTCTCCCGTGGTTGAGCTGGGGAAAAAGTACGGCATTACCCCCTGTATCGAAAACATCTACGAAGATCACCTCAATGTGCCCGAAGATTGCCGGTCACGCTTTTCGGCTGAAACAGAGGATCTTATCGCCCTTGCCGATCTTTTCAAGGGCAAGGTGGGCATCTGCTGGGATTTCGGGCATGGTAAGGTGGCTTACGGCGAAAATATGCTTTCCGAACTCAAAAAGGTGGGTAAACGTCTTGCCACCACACATGTACACGACAACCACAGCGGCAGGGACCTTCATCTGCCCCCCTTCTTCGGGAACACCGATTGGGAGTCTGTCATGGTTTATCTGAAAGAGATCGGATACGATGGACCTTTCAGTTTTGAGCTGCTCCGGGCGTCCTTCCCTGAAAGTGCGGTCCGTGAGACCTTGAGTTACCTTTATTCTGTGGGGCGCTCTCTTCTTGATATGGCGCACTGAAAAATTCAGAAGGAATCATTTTTATGTCAAATGTTTATTTTATCCCCGTTGCCCACGATCCCGGCAGTGAAGAACTTTCCCGTCTGGGCAGAAAGCTCCTTGAGATCCTCGTCGAAAAGGAAAATCTTTCTCTTGAAGAAGAGATCCCCTTGAAACTCCATTTCGGCGAAAGGGGCAATTTTACCTTTCTCAAGCCTGAGACCTATGACGGCATCATAGACTTTCTGGAAGAGAAAAAGATCAAAAGCGCCTTTACTGAAACAAGTGTCCTTTACGGCGGTGAACGTTTCAATCGTGAAAAACATACTGCTCTTGCTCTTTCCCACGGATTCAAAAGGCTGCCTGTGGTCATTGCCGATGGAGCCAAGGGGGAAGACGCGGTGCAAGTCCCTGTGGATTTAAAACATTTCAAAAGTGTCAGTATCGCCGCCGGGCTTGCCAAATTTGAACAGATCCTGGTACTCTCACACTTCAAAGGACACATGCTTGCGGGATTCGGCGGCGCCATCAAGCAGCTTTCCATGGGATTCGGCTCCAAAGGAGGAAAGATGGCAATGCACCTGGGGGTGAAACCCCGGATCATGGGACTTTTCTGCAAAAAGTGCGGACTCTGTCAGAAACGGTGTCAGGTACAGGCGATTTCCAATACCAACGGCAAATTCAAAATCGACCACAGCAAGTGTATCGGCTGCGGCGCCTGTTTTTCCATCTGTCCCCGTCATGCGGTTTCCATCTTTTCCATAGGCGGATTCTGGAACGCCCTTTTCAAAGGAAAATTCTTCCGTGAAAAGCTGGTTGAATACGCCTGCGGCTCAGCCAAAGGGAAGAAACATATCTACATTTCCTTTGCCGTCAATATCACCCGGGGCTGTGACTGCGAACCCCACCCCATGCCCCGCTGTATCAAAGATATCGGTGTTTTTGCTTCAACGGACCCTGTCGCCATAGATCAGGCTTGCTGGGATGCCGCCGCAAAAGCAGGGAAAAAGTTCCGGGGCGCCGACCAGCTCCAATACGCCGAAAAGTGCGGTCTCGGCAGTACGAAATACACTCTTATTGAGTGCTGAATTTCTTTCTTGACCAAGACACTCTCAGCACTCCAATTCGATCCCGGCGTCGCGGATCTGACGGAAGATTTTCTGCCGGGATGGTGTTTTCACCACCTGAGATCATGACAGTTTTCATCAGAAACGTTCCCCTTCTTTGAGCATGGCGCGGAAGCCCTGTGCCATGGCACCCCAATCGCTGCCGAGGGCGATCCAGTCCAGATCGCGGTGTTTCCACGCGGCGTAAGGGCCGCCGGCAGTACCGAGCATGAGACCGGCTTTTTTGGTTTTTGCGCAGACTTCATCGACGACTTTATTAAGTTCGGGGTGATCCATCTGGCAGAGGATGCCCATGCTGCCGGAGAGGTCGCAGGGACCGACGCAAATGCTGTCGATACCGGGGACTTTCAGAATGGCATCGAGGTTTTTCACTGCGTCGATGTGTTCGATCTGGATGATGACCAGCGGTTCGGATTCGGAAGTTTTGAGGTATTCAAAGATGTCGGTCGCACCGTATTTGGTGGCACGGCGGACACCGGCACCGCGGACGCCGGTTTTGGGATAGCGGCAGGCGGCGACGGCGTATTCGGCCTCTTCGACAGAGTTGACCATCGGGATAATAACGGCGGCAGGGGCAAGGTCGAGTACCGGTTTCAAAACCCCAACATCATTTTTTGCCACGCGGACAAACGGAGCGCAGCCGGTACCGCGGCAGGCGGTGACGTGACCTTTGATCGTAGAGAGAGTGTGCGGAGCGTGTTCAGAGTCGATCCAGACAAAATCCATGCCGCAATCGCCGGCACATTCGCTGACTGCCAGATCGTCCATGGAAACTACCGCACCGATAGCGGTTTTTCCGGATGCCACTGTGGCTTTGAAACGATCGAGATGATTGATGTCCATTATAACTGTACCTTGTCCTTCAGAAGAGCCATTGTGCCAGTGACGGTTCGGCCTTGCGCTCAATGGGAGCGGCAAATTCGATCTTGAGCACGTTGCACAGGGGATCCGGGGGCAATGCGGGCAGATCGCAGATCCGCAGCTTGCCGCTCTGGGCGTCGTAGTCAAAGGGAAACTCTGCGCCGCCGTCAAGGAGTGTCACCTTTACAGGGGCGGTGCCCACGTTGATGGCAGTTGCCACCCTGCCGGGCCAGCGGACGATGCACCAGTAGGCTGTGTTGCCTTTGCGGGTCCATCCGCCTTGCAGATTGAGATCCACTTCGCCGGGGGCGGAGGCGCCGATGAGGGGACAGCGTTTGGAGTTGTAGATGGCTTCGCCGTTGCGTTTGAGCCAGTTGCCCATGGCAGTGAGGCGTTCATGTTCTTCACCGCGGATCCTGCCGTCGGGCTGAGGACCGATGTTGAGCAGATAGTTGCCTTCGCCCTGAGCGGCGGCAAGAAGATACTGGAGCAGCTGTTCAGGGCTCTTCCAGTTGGGGTTGAAACGGGTGTAGCCCCAGCCGCAGCTGTCACCGATGCACATGCAGCTTTCCCACGCTCTGCCTGAGGCGGAAGCCTTGACCACCTGTTCGGGGGTGTCGATATCCTCTTCCAATCCGGAACGGTTGTTGATGATGATTTGAGGCTGAAGCTCCCGGACCATTGCATTGAGTTCACGGGCGCGCCAGAAGTCGATCCGTTCCTCTTTGGTTCCGCTCAAGTCAGCCATCCAGCCGCCGTCATATTCCAGAACAGCGATTTCGCCGTAGTTGGTCATCAGCTCTCTGACCTGATTGTGGATCCGTTCCACCATGGCTTCTTTGGATTCAGGAAATTTTTTGGGTTCAAAGTAACCGGGGAAACGCCAATCAAGCAGTGAGTAGTAAAGTCCTACCTTGAGACCGTATTTTCTGGCAGACTCAGCATACTCAGCCACGATGTCCCGCTTGCAGCCGTGTTTTGCGGCGGTAAAGTTGGAGTATTTGCTGTCAAAGAGGGAAAAGCCTTCATGGTGACGGGTGGTCAGCACCACATATTTGGCGCCTGCTTCAGCTGCGAGCTGGCACCACTCATCGGTGCACCCTTTGGCAGGTTTGAAGTCATCGGCAAGTTTTGCATATTCTGCGGGGGAAATGCGTTCGGAGTACATGGTCCACTCCCCTCTGCCGGTCAGAGCATAGAGTCCGTAGTGGATGTAGATACCGAATCTGGCTTCATGGAACCACTTCATGCGATCTTTATAAGTCATAAAAAGCTCACTTTCTTTGAGTTAATTGGCTTTGAGTTTATACGATCCCCGGAGTTCCCGGGCGGTATTGACTTTGGTCCACAACTCCTCATCCCGCCTGAGGAGTTTGAGAAAACCGCTGGTGGAAAGTCCGCAGAGTTCAGCGCTTTTCTTGTGGTCATACTGCTGTTCTTCGAGAACATCAAGGAGATATGCCAGATTCAACGGATATTCTTCATGTTCAAGGGCGCACTCAGGACGGGGCGGAGCCAGAGCAGGGAGACAGCGGACCTCAAAGGCGATGAGGCGTTTGAGTTTCCACAGGGCGCAGCTGCGGTTGCGGTGCTGGCTGCGTTCGGAGCAATCCTCAGCGGCAAAGTTCTCATCCTCAAGGAGCACCACTCTGGCGGCTGAAGAGGTCTTGTTTCTTTTCTGCCCGCCGTTACCTGAACCGCGGCAGAACTCCAGACGGCAGCGGGCGGAGAGTTCCTCATCAGTTGCCTGCAGCAGAAGATCACGTAAAGAGCGTTCCATGGAAAAATCCTTTTATTTGGTCAGCAATCCGTGAAGATCGGCGGCGATTTGAGCCGCTTCTTTTGCTGCGGCATCCAGCTTTTCTTTTTTGTTGTTATCTTTGAGCCCAAGTTCTTTTTCCTCAGCATCAGCGATGGTCTTTTCCTGCTGGTAATCTTTCCAGCGTTTGGCTTCGTTGAGGGAAACGCTCTTTTTCTTCCGGTGTTCTTTGAACATGGCAATGCGTCTTTTGATCACCTTGAATTCAGGCGAAAGGGCAATGCGTTGTGCCGATCTTTTTTTCAGGACAGCGATTTTTTCTTCAAGGTCCGGAATGTGGCTCTGGCGGTTCACAGGATTGATATTGTCCCAGGGCAGATGGTTGTCAAGGAACATTTCACCGGCTTTCATCTCCTCTGTTATCGAGGGGATCCGGATGTCAGAGCGGATCCCCAGCTGCTGTACGGAACTGCCGGAGGTGCGGTAGAACATTTCGATCTCAAAAGTGACACTGCCTCCGGCGCGCCGGTTGGGATTGAAAAGAGAATAACCCTCTCTGAGCTTTTCGACCTGCAAAACAGTGCCTTTCCCGAAGGAGCGGCTGTCTCCCACCACCACGGCACGGTCGCAATCCCTCAGCGCCGCAGCGAAGATCTCCGCTGCCGAGGCAGAAAGTTTGCTTATCATAAGGACCACAGGACCATCCCACTCGACCGTTGGATCGTCATCCACGGCAAGAGTGATACGGCGTCTGAAATCCCGGCGCTGGACCACGGGACCTGTGGTAATGAAAAGTCCGGTCAGATTGATGGCTTCAGCCAGACTGCCGCCGCCGTTGCGGCGCAGATCCATGACCACTGCCTGAACGCCTGCGCTGCGGAACTTGATCAGTATCTTCCGGACATCTTCACTGCACCGTTTGTAATTGGCATCTCCGCGGATGGCACTTTCAAAGTCCATATAGAAACTGGGCAGAGTGATCACCCCCACTTTTTTGCCGCCGCAGTCGATGATCTCTCCTTTGGCTTCGCTGTCCACCAGCTGGATCTTTGCACGGGTCAGAGTGATACGCACCGGAACTCCGCTGCGTCCTTTGGCACCGGGGAGCACGGTCAGAGTGACTTTGGTGTTTTCCTTGCCCCGGATATATTGCACCGCTTCGTCAACGGGCATGTCGATCACATCGACAGTCGCACCGTTTTCCTGTGTCACGGCGACGATCCTGTCATTGACTTTGAGTCTGCCGTCACGGGCGGCGGGACCTCCGGGGACAAGGGAAACGATCTTGATAAAGCCGTTATCAGTGGTCAGGGTCGCCCCGATACCGGTCAGTGAAAGACTCATGTCGATATCAAAGTTTTTTGCCGTCCGGGGAGCCATGTAATTGGAGTGGGGACCGTAAACATGGGCAAGGGAGTTGAGGTAAATACCCAGTATGTCGATCTTGCTGCGTTTTTCAATGGCGTTGCTTACATCACGGAGCCGTTTCAGGACTTTTGACTCCGGAGTGCCGGCGTTCCAACGTTTGGCATCTGCAAGAGCTTTACGGTCTTCCGGATCTTTACTTTCCTCCATGGCACGGTCGAAAAGGCGGTAGAAGAGGACTTCGTTTTTTATGCGTTTCTGCCACAGAACTTTGAGTTCAGCATCGTTTTTGCAGCGGGGCAGTTTTGTGCGGTCGGCGATGAACTCCTCATCAGTGGTGAAGTCTATTTTTGTTTTGAGGAGCTTTTCGGCATACTGCCGGTACTCTCTCTGCCGGATAAGAAAGCGGTTGTAGATCTGAAAAGCTCTGCTGTTGTCTCCCTTGAGCAGGGCGGCGTAGAGTTCTTCCGGGGGGCGTTTGAAAAGCTTGACGTCCTTTTCTGTGAAAAAGAAATTGCCGCCGTCAAGATCCTTGATGAATGTATCAAGATGCGCAACTGCCACTTTGGGAGTCAGATCGAGCTGACGGTAGTGATTTTTATGCAGAATTGCAAGGGTCCTTGTTGTGATATCGGCAAGCTCCGCATCGGTGTGATCGACCTCACCGGGAGCCGAAGCACTGCAGGTAAGAACGAAGAAAAAGATGACGAACACAGACACAAAGGCAGACGGCAGACGGAAAAGTTTCATATATCCGGACATGGTGAACAACTCCTCTTGTTGATCGGCAAAAATTCATCTCAGTAATATAATCCTGTTTGCCGCGAATTTCAAGCAGAAGTAACGAAAAAAGTCTGCCCGCATAAGTTTTTTTTTACAGATATTCCGTGAATTTTTCTGATTTGAGACAGTTTCAAAACTCCTCAAAGTTGTCAACACTCCCCTCTGACTGTTTGACAGGTCCTGACTGGATCGATGTATCCCGGTAATTTTTTTCAGATCGCAGTGCCCCTCCCCGGATAATATCAAATTTCAGGCGAAATTCGTTTTTTGTACTTGCAACTCAGACGAAGAAAGGATATATTAAAAAAAGTCGTTTGTCCGTGTTTTCAAAAAAGTTTTTCCGATCTTCGGGCGCAGGTGCAAAACAGAGGGCAGGGACGGTTTGAACCGGGTTATCTTTTGACAGAGGAACTTTGCGAAAGAGAGTTGCGGTCTCTTGCAACAGGAACAAATCAGATGAGTAATGGCTTGTGCAAGTTCAGATATGAAATCATGAGGGATCGCCGGAGGTGGAAAAAATGACAGAAAATGGTATGCAGTTTGTGTCCCGGAGAAAAAATGATCTATTCTTCCTTTGATTACGTTTTTTTATTTTTTCCGATAATGATGATCTTGTATTTCGGCGTGGGCAGAGTATTACCTTACGCCGGAAGGCTGGGGATACTGTTGGCAGGTTCGCTGTATTTCTACGCATATTGGATGCCTGTATTTTTACCGCTTTTGTTTTTGACAATCATCCTGAATTTTTTATACGGCAGACTGTTGCGGAAAAAAAAGGATAAACGGTTATTGATACTGGGAATAGGAATTGACCTGCTGCCTTTGCTCTTTTTCAAATATACCAATTTCGTGATCCAAAATATCAATGCCCTTGCAGGATTGATCCAACCGGAATATAAAGTTGCATTTTTACCGCTGATCCTGCCGTTGGGTATCAGCTTTTTTACGTTTCAGGCAATCGCTTATCTGGTGGATTGTTTTCAAAAGGATACAGAAGAATATTCATTGTTGGAATTCAGTGTTTTTATTTCCTTCTGGCCTCAATTGATCGCAGGTCCCATCTTGCATCATTCGGAATTGATCCCTCAGTTGAGAAATGGTGAGAAAAAACATATACACGCAGGTAACGTCATTACAGGCGCGACAGTGTTTGTTATCGGAGCAAGCAAAAAATTGCTTCTTGCAGATTCGTTGGCGATTCTTCCCGATCAGGTATTTGCCCTTCCTGCAGCTGCAACTCCGTCAGAAGCTCTTGTAGGGACGGTTTGCTATACATTGCAGCTGTATTTTGACTTTTCCGGTTACTGTGATATGGCGTATGGATCTGCAAAAATATTCAACATCGAACTGCCGTTCAATTTTCTTTCTCCGTACAAAAGCAGGAATATGAAGGAATTCTGGCAGCGTTGGCATATTACTTTGTCGCAGTGGCTGAGAGATTACATTTACATCCCCCTCGGAGGCAGCCGAAAAGGTGAAAAACGTACTTTTTTGAATTTTTTAAGCACATTCCTGATAGGAGGGATCTGGCATGGCGCCGGTTGGAATTTTGTTGTTTGGGGGATGATCCACGGTATATCAGCTGCCTGTTGCCATTTGTGGCACAAACGTAAAAAAACTATGCATTGGATCATCGGCATTGGCATTACAATGCTTATTGTTCATACAGGATGGATATTTTTCAGAGCCTCTTCTTTACCGGATGCATTTTTGATCTTGTCAAAGATAGTGGAAGGAGGATTTGATCCCTTGCAGACTAATTTGACCAAAGAGTCATGTTTTACATGTATTTATTCGGCGTTCATTGTCTGGTCGATGCCAAACTCTCAGAAAATAGCCGATGATATTTCCGCGGGAAAACATATTTGGTTATGGGGGATGTTGTCGGGTATATTATGGGTGTTGGTGATTCTTTACTTGATTGCCCGTGAGCTGCCGCCTTCACCATTTTTGTATTTTCAATTTTGAGAAAACCGGGATCGTCTTGAAGGATGAAAAAACGTTTTATCATTAGTTTGTGTTGTGGTTCGGCAGCTGCATTATGCCTGATATTGTGGCTGACCTATTGGTATATTCCCCGGTTGAATACCGAAGGTTGGTTAAAAGAGGTGCTCTGGTGCAAGCTTGACATTGCATCCAAAATCTCTTCACCGAAAATTATTATTGCCGGGGGTTCAAATGCTTTTTGGGGGATGGATAGTGCTGAAATAGAGAAACGTTGCGGTGTTCCGGTCGTCAACCTGGCTTTCCATGCCTCTTTCCCGCTGAATTTTTACAATGATCTTTTGGCTGATGTCCTCAATGCCGGAGATGTTGTTATCCTGCCGTTGGAGTTGGGGCATTACGGGCGGAAGGAATCAATGAACACCACTGTTATGAAAGCCGGATTGGGGTGGGCAAAAGAATTTTTTCCGAATGAAATTTCTTCAGTCGAAATCATGACTTTCTATATGTTCCCCTATATCTGGAGAGAAAATATACTGCTCAGGATACCGAAAAAGATCAACAGTTTCAGAAATGAGCGTTATCGGGACAAGGCATCGGTATTGAGAGAATTTTATCAGGGATGCAAACATATCAAACAGGTCGATCCGGATGAAATATTGCCGGAATCTGCTGTGTATTCTTTCAGAAATATGAATCAATATGGAGATATTGTCAATACCAGAAATTTGAAAGAAATTTCAATCGTACCGTTCAAACACAAAATAATACCTTCTGCTTTCTTTTTGAAAGAGATCCGGAAACTGGCACAAATGGCCCGTTCCCGCAATGCAAAAATCGCATTGACATGGCCTGTGCTGCACAAGGGATGTTACGATCTGCAGAGACTGCGGGATTTTCAAAAGGAATGTAAAAAGTATGGTATCGTGATTTATGGAGATCCGTCAGAGTTCTTATTCCCTGAACAAAGTTTTTCGGACACGCATTACCATTTGCGGACATCCGCGGCAAAAAAAAGAGCCGGGATCCTGGCGGAATGCATCAATAAATATAATTTGCAGTTTGAAGCGTACACGAAAAAATTGTGATTGAGTCCCGGGAAATCTCTGAAAATCAAAAACAGAAACGGGGAGTGGTCACTGAGTGGCGTGAAAGTTCTCATTATTGATCTTCACAATGAGAGCTGAAACAGGAGTCTTTTTTCAAGTGTCGAAAAATTTTACAGAATATCTGTATTTTTTTTCAGAAAAACTTAATTGTCTGTGTTGTAATGAAAGAAAACTGTGCTATATTATGCGTTTGGGTCAAAAAACAGAAGACTGATTGTTCACCCCTTATTGAATGGAAAGCTAAGAGATGAATTGTGACTTTTCAAAACTGAGTCCCGCAGAATTGACTGTTGTCAGACGGGAGCTTGAGGAGCGTTATGCGGAGTTTCAGTCACGGAAACTCAAACTCAATATGGCACGGGGAAAACCCGGCGCTGAACAGCTTGATATCAGCGATGCCATACTTGAGTCTGCCAACCCCGGGTTTGCCGCGGACGGCACCGATTGCCGTAACTACGGCTGTCTTGAAGGTCTGCCCGAAATGCGGCAGTTTTTCGGCGATGTGCTGGGGATCGATCCCAATAACATCATCGTGGGCGGCAACTCCAGTTTGAATCTTATGTACGATGCCATGACACGTTTGATGGTTTTCGGCACTCAGGGAAACACGCCCTGGGGCAAATTGCCCAAAGTCAAATTCCTGTGTCCTTCCCCCGGATATGACCGCCACTTTGCGGTGACAGAAGAGTTCGGCATTGAAATGATCACCATCCCCATGACCGATCACGGTCCCGATATGGATATGGTGGAGTCTCTGGTCAGCTCTGACGATTCCATCAAAGGAATATGGTGCGTGCCCATGTACTCCAACCCCGAAGGTGTGGTCTACAGCGACGAAACAGTGAGCCGCCTTGGTGCCATGAAGTGCGCCGCTCCCGATTTCCGCATCTTCTGGGACAACGCTTACGGAGTCCACCACCTCTACGAACCCATCGTTCAGAGAGACATCTTTGCCGAATGTGCCAAAGCCGGAAACCCCGACCGGGTGCTTTATTTCTTCTCTACCAGCAAGATCACCTATCCCGGAGCCGGTGTTTCCATGGTATCTTCAAGTGCCGCCAACTGTGCTGAGATCCTTAAACACATGACGATCCAGACCATCGGACACGACAAGCTGAACCAGCTCCGCACCCTGCAGTTTCTGAAAGATGCCGCGGGCTTGAGAAAACAGATGGAAAAACAGGCTTCTCTCTTGCGTCCCAAGTTTGAACTGGTGCTGAAAACTCTGGAACAGGAGCTGGGTGGGACTGGACTTGCTCAGTGGAAGACTCCCCGGGGCGGTTACTTTGTCGCCCTTGACACCCTTGACGGATGCGCCAAAGAGACTGTCCGCCTTGCCAAAGAGGCGGGTGTCACTATGACCGGAGCCGGTGCCACATTCCCCTATAAGAATGATCCCCGTGACAGAAATATCCGTATCGCCCCCACCTTTCCCCCGCTGGAAGAACTGGCGATTGCCATGGAGCTTTTCTGCGTCTGCGTCAAACTCGCCGCACTCCGCAAGATAATGGCTTGAATTTAAGAGGCAATTTCAAAACTCCTCAAAATTGTCAAAGCGCCTTCGCTTCGATCTGATAAAGGGGGCGTTTTCGGCTGTTACCTTGCAGGTAGCAGCCTCAAACTACCCTTTACAGCTCTTTGCGAATGGCATCTTTGCCATTTTTTGAATGACTTTTGAAATTACCTCTTTAAGATAAATTGCTTCAGAGAAAGAGTGCATCGGGCTGTAAAAGTTCCGATGCACTCTTTTTACTTTCGGCTGTCCGGTGTTGAAGATCGGTCAGTTGCCAGAGGCTCTTTGCTGTTTCCGGAACTCCCGGGGGGAAAGTTTGAAGGCTCTTTTGAAGTCGGTCGAAAGATAAAGCTGACTGCGGTATCCGCATTGCCAGGCGATCTCTTTCACAGGCAGATCGGTAGTCAAAAGCAGTTCTTTCACGGCGTTGAGACGCATTTTTTTCAGGTGCTCAAAGGGAGTTTCTCCCAGATGGCGCTTGAAAAGTTTTTGCAGTTCCTGCCGTGAACAACGGGCATTGTAGGCAAAGTAACTCAAACTTTCGGGCTTTCCCAGATTGGCGCGCATATAGTGCAAAGCCAACTGAAGAGGTTCGGGCAGTTTGCGGCTTCTTGTTTCCGCCGTTTCGAGAAGAAAACGGTAACAGAGACTTGAAATCTCGATCTCATTGACGTTTTTTGAAAGCATCATATCAATAAGATTCCGCATGGAAAGGAGCAAACTTTCCGGGAAAGGATCAATGATACTCAGCTCCGGCAGAGAAAAACTGCTCTGCACTACATCAAGAGCAGTGCCGCCCACGATGATACACAGCTTTTCACAATATCCGGCAGGGCCCGGCATTTTCCGGTGAAGCCCGCGAAAGGTGACAACAGCAGAACCGGGAGGCGCAATGCAGCTTTGGGTTCCGCTGAAGATCTTCATATTACCTTTGATGATATATTCGATCGCCAACTGCCGGAGACCCTTGTGTTCACTTACATGGTCATTGAACCACTTCTCATAAGAAAAAAACCAGGGCCATATCGCTCCTGTGATCTCAGAAGGTGCTACTTGGCACAAACTTGAATAAATGATACATTCCGCCTGTCTCCGGGAAGCCGTTTTAAGTTGTTCGAGCCACATTGCAAGGCTTGACTGATTTTGAATATTTTTCATAAAAGTCTCTATATTTCAATACTTGTTTTTCTTAAATATCTGCTGTATAATATAGACGTTGAAGATACGATTTGTCAATATTATTTGCCAAAAATTGTAAAAAAAAGGATTGCTTTCATGAAAAAAAGCACGAGTCATTGTTTCCACAGGGGCAGATTTCAAGATTTATTTACTTTGATCGAGCTGTTAGTGAGTACTACTTGTCAAACAGGTGTTTTCCCGTTGTATTACCTCAAGAAACAATCAAAAAAAATGCCTTATAATGCTTGCAAAGCAAGCGCTTCATGCACTGAAAGTGCGCTTCATATTTTCCGCAGGAAAATGCTTCATACGGCGGAGCCGTGCTTCATTCGATCAGCGTTCACGCTGATTGAGCTGTTGGTTGTCATTGCTATTATTGCAATTCTTGCCGCCATGCTGCTGCCGGCTTTGCAGAAGGCAAGAGAACGGGGACAGGCTATTGCCTGTGCCAATAATGCCAATACTCTTGGGAAATACACTTTCTCTTACAGCAGCGATTACCGTGACTGGACTCCTTTCGGCTGGATAGATGTCCCTTCTGCTATCGAAGGATATGCCCACAAATATCATGGCGGCTCCTGGCTCAAGATGCTTGCTCCCTACGGTAATTGGCGGATCCATCCCTGGAGTGGCTATAATGTTTATTCCCTCTACAATCTGCCCCCAAACACCGCCCTGAGCTGTCCGGGAAGAGTGATACCCAAAAAAGAACTCCGTGGCGGCGGAAAGATCGATTTTGCTCCTCAGATCGGAGCTGTCGCAGGGGCAAAGATACGTTATGTCGATGGAAAACAAGTCAAACGGCTCAGAATGCCCATCGTGATTCAGCCGGGGGACAGTATTTTTATTCTTGATGCCGCCCAAACGGACTATCCGTTTTATATCAACAGCTCAACCAACACTTTCAGAAGCTATCCCAGCGTGCATGATGGGGGGAGAAGCGCTACAGCTTTGTACTTTGACGGCCACGTCAAAGTGGTCAAACGCAACACTCTTCATTATAACACCCGTCCCATTTGGGTAAAAGAAAAATGACCCCCTCACAACAAGGAAGGAAAAATAAGATGTTTAAAAGGATTTGTATGGCAGTTTTACTGCCTCTTGCCACGCTGACTGCCCGGGAACTTTTCCCGGCAGGGGACTTTGAAAGCAGCTCCATCAAGCCTTTGCATTGCCGCCGTTATACAAATGTCAATAAGAAACAGAACTTCAAGATCCCCAAAGATCTGGTTCGGGAAAGGCTTCAGAATGAAAAGTCCTTCACCGGCAGGCAGTCTCTCCTTGCAGAAGCAGGAGCCAACGGCTGTCATGAGATGAATCTCTATAATATCCCTGTTGTCAGAGGGAAAAAATACAGTTTCAGTTTCCGCTATTTTATCGCTGCAAAAAATCCTGCGACCAGCGTGAGCGCCCGGGTTATTTTTACCCTTCCCGGTCCCAAATACCGTTACCTCTTCCCCGCCGGAAGCGCCGAACCGGGAAAATGGCACCAGGTCAAAGTAACTTTCTATCCCCCCGCACAGACTGAAAAGATGAGCACTACCATCTGGCTTGGGAAGGGTCCCTACAAGATCTATATTGACGATGTGAAAGTTACCGAAATTGAGGAAAATATAAAGAGCGTCAAAGACGATAATGCCAGACTTTTGGCATCTCTCCCCGGCGTAACGCTCTGGCAGCAGACCAACTACCGCCGGGTGGACTCGCACCGCATCCCGGAAGGACTGGTTCAGGGGAAAGGAATTGAGCTCACCGCTGCCGCCAACGAGCAGGAGCCCTTCCAGCTGGCGGTGTTTCCTGAAAAATCCCTGAAAAAACTCTTTCTTGAAATTTCAGACCTGAAAGGTAAAAATGGCGTGATCTCTTCCAAAGTGCAGAGCTATGGCATCTTGCGTTATGTTCCTATGCGCAACCCGGATAACCCCACACTCAAAGGGGAGATCGCAGATCCCATCGTTCCGGAAAAATTTACCGATGCCCCCCCAAAAAAGAATACGGTTTTCTTTGTCAGGATCTTTGTCCCTAAAGGAACTCTTCCGGGGAGTTACATCGGAACGGTCAAGGTGAAATCCGCTTCAAAGATCCTTTGTACGGTTCCTTTGAAGGTCAATGTCCGGAACTTTGAACTGCCGGAAAGCCCTGCGCTCCGCACCTTTTTTTACGGTCACCCCGGCATTACCAAAAAACTGTACGGCGATCCCCGGAGTCCGGCTCAAATCGCTGATGATATGGCGCAGATCTTCAAGGATCACCGCATTACAGGGGATCAATGCATCGTGCCTCCCACTCCCAAATATGTTATTGAAGGTGATAAGCTGACCGTCACTGACTGGAGTTCCTTTGACAAAGGAGCCTTGCGCCTTTACAAAGAGTTCGGATTCCGCAGTTTCACCACTCCCATACTGATGATGATGGGCGACAACTGGGGGTGGTTCGGCAAAAAGGTTCCCCGGATCTTCAAGGAGCCCCTGTCCTCAGAAAAGGCACGCCGCCTTGCGGGAGATTTTGCAAAACAGTTCCATGAACATTGGCTCAAACTCATGCCCGGAGATGCCAGATATTACAGTTATATCTACGACGAGCCCCCTGCTAAAGTATTCAAAGAGTTGAACGGATTTCTCAATGGAGTCCTTGAAAAAGCGCCGGATTTCCGTTTCTTTTCGCCGCACAAAGTTGATCCTCTGCTCCCCGGCATCAAAGTTTTCTGTGTTCCCTTCGGCTTTGGATATGTCAATCCGGAACTTGAAAAGAACCGTGAGATCTGGTACTACAACTGGCCTTTGCCGTTGGATCATCACAACTACATCAAAAACCGTCTCTTTGCCTGGCAGATCTTTGCCAACGGCGGCGTGGGCGGTCTGATGTGGCAGACGACCTCTTCCCCCGGTCCTCATGTAAATCCCTGGACAGATCTTGAAAAAACCTTCGCCAACGGGGGCGCTACCATTATTTTTCCGGCTCTGACCAAAGGGGGGAAATTCGTTCCCACGCTCAGGATGGCACAGATCAGGGAGGCAATGGATGACGGCGACTATCTGACTCTTCTGGCACGGAAGGTAGACAAATATTACCCCGGAGAAGGCAGAAAATATGTCTATGCCCAGATCCGGGATCTGCTTCCGGAGCTGCCTTTCGGCTTCACCAATGACAGCGCTCTGCTCTACAAAGTCCGTGACCGTATCGGCAAAGAGATCGAATCATTTGCTACTCCCTTCCCCGTGCTGGTCAGCTCGACCCCCTTGAATCACAGCGTGGTTGAAGTGACCTTTGCGGAACTTTCGGTCAAAGCCCCCACAGGAGCTGAAATTACGGTCAACGGCAAAAAAATGGGAGTCGCTCAAAAAGGAGGAAACACCTTCAAGTGTTCTCTTGACAAGCTTGGACTCAACAAGTTTGAGGTCAAAGTCACCCATAGAGGTAAAGTAAAGACGAAAGAGATCTTTTTTACTCTGAAAGAGGATGCCAATTTGAAAAAACTTGCCCGACTTTCAGCTGAAATGAAAAAATCCAAACTGGATAACCAGGCAGTCCAAAAATTCCTTGCAGCTGTTGCCGGGGGGAGTTATTCAGAAAAAGACCGCACATACTGTACCCGGCTCATCACAGAAAGTTCCCGAAAGATCTTGCAGCACCGCCTGAAAATGGTCAAAAAGAGTTCTTCGGCTCTGGTCAATACTGTAACTGCTCAGGCAAAATGGATGTTTGACAACAAACTTTATGCCCGTTCTGCCTATTATCTGGATCTGGCTGACAGTTTTGCCAAATCCATGCTCCCGGCAAGCTCCAAACTGAAGATCAAAGCAATTGATCTTTACGGCAATTTCGGATTTGTCATTTCCAACGGCATTATTGAGTTCACCCTGCTGGAACTTGGGGGACGGATCGTATCTTTCAAGGTTCACGGTGTGGAAACTCTTGATCCCGGAGCACTTCACAAGACGCTGCCCTTGAAGATCCGGGCGGGTAAACTCTATCACAGCTTCACTCACACCTCCATTCCCTCCCTTGGGGGGTATGAAGATGCCGGGAAAGAGGTGCTCCCTGAAAGCGCTGTTGACTGGGACGTTGCTGTCAAGGAGATTTCATCAAAAAGGATCGCTCTTGAGTGTTCCATGCTCATGCGGGGCGGCAAGTTCCGTATTTCCCGGATCATGAGTATTGTTCCCGGCACAGGGGAACTGAAGATCGACTACACCATTGCCAACGTTTTTCCGGCGGAATTCAAATCTGACGATCCCAGCCACTATCATTTCCATTGGCGCGGCCGTCTGCGTCCCCGGATCGCTCCCGACAGTCAGTTTGACACATTGATCGTCCCTACCGCCCAAAAGCTCAAAGGAACGGTATTTGATTTGAAAAAGCCTCTTTTCTACGAGGAGCGCTCAGTGCTCCTGGAAAAATCTGAACTTGGCGCATACAATCCGGTAAAGAAAATCGGATTCATCTGGCAGCTTGATCCGGCCTTCCGCTACGCCTATTTATGGTTCAACTCCAAAGGCGACCACAACGGCAAGGGCAAGCTTTACACGCTTGAGGTATTCCGTTCTTTCTACGGCAACAAACCCGGTGTCAAAGGGAATACACCCTTCTACATTGAACCCGGTAAATCAGTCAGCTTTACCATGACTTTCAAAGGATACAAAAAATAAATCTTCTTCTCTCCCAGGGGACCGCTGCGAAACTTCCGGTTGCGGCGGTCTTTTGTTTATCATTGCTGTATTTCTTACCGGCGTAAAAGTTTCCTGTACTCCCCGGAGAGATCGGGATACTGCAGCGGGAGCGCTCAGGTTTCACTTTTATGGGTCGTTCTGTACTGCCCCGGGGGGACTCCGGTGTGTTTGCGGAAGAATCTTGAGAAATAATACTCATTGGCAAAACCAAGGGCAGAGGAGATCTCTTTAATGGGACGCTCCTCATCGATCAGCATCCGGCAGGCATGGAATATAATCATTTTTGAGAGAAATTTTTTTGGAGAGATCCCGGTTGCAAGGGTGAATTTTCTTGTAAAGTTTTCCCGGCTGCTTCCACGGATGGCAGCAAGATCTTCCATGGTGATTTTGGCAAGAGAATTTTTATTTTCCTGAAGGTAGTTCAATTCCTGCTGAAATTCCGAATATCTGGTTACAGATTCCCATTGCTCAGAACTCATGGAATCCATGAGAAAGACCGCAAAATCAAATGCCAGAGAGTGGAGTTTGGCTGAGGCATAAAAAGGATTTTTTTCCGTATAAGCATCGATTGCCCGCTGCTGCCATACCGGATCATCCACTTCCCGGACTTCTCCGTAATGAGAAAAAAGATCGACACCTTCATAGAGTTCCAGAGCAAATTGAATGGAAATAAATTCAAAATAATCATCCAGCAGCATCCCCGCATTATAGTTCAGCGGTATGAAATAGGCGTGTCCGGGGATAAATTCAAGATAATCATCATTCCTGCTTTTTTTGATCCTGCCAAAGCCCGTCGGATTATTTAATGGAATAAAAAAACGGTTGAAAGGGTGAGTGTGCAACTCTTTTGAGGTGGAGGGAAAAGTTCCCCGGGCAAAGTGATGGATGTATAAATGAAACCTTCCTGCCAGTTTTATCGGTAGTTCATATCGTATGACAGCCATGGAAAACTCCTTCCGCTTTTTGATTAAAGAGGCAATTTCAAAACTCCTCAAAATTGTCAAAGCGCCCTCTTCTTCGATCTGATAAAGGGAGCGTTTTTCCGCCTTCGCATAAAGCTACGGCGGGACAAGCGCCTGTTACCTTACAGGTAGCAAGTGCAAACTACCCTTT
>JAFTIE010000165.1 GCA_017457065.1 Lentisphaeria bacterium | reverse complement strand
TGGCTGGTCCTTATCATCATCGTAGGTGGGTGTGCTTTCATTTACTTTGTCATCGTTCCTCAGGTGGGACTTTCATTCCTTCCCAATGCAGACCAGGGTGAAATGACGATCCGTCTGGAGTTCCCCACCTATTATAACCTTGAAACGACCACAAAACGCACCCTCGAAGCGGCTGATAAGATCAAAAAGCTGCCCTTCGTCAAAGGCGTAAGTATCAACGTCGGTAACGTAAGCGGCGCCGGCGGACAGGTCTCTGTGGCAGTTTATCTGGGGCAGATCCATGTGCGGATGACCAGAAAAAATGAACGCAAAGAGACCTTGCCCCAGCTCATCGACATCGCCCGTGAAACTTTGGCTTACATGGATAACTGTATCGTCACCATCAATGTGCCGAAATCAGGCGGCGGCTCATCTGCTGAC
Organism: Lentisphaeria bacterium; assembly: GCA_017457065.1. Taxonomy (GTDB): domain Bacteria; phylum Verrucomicrobiota; class Lentisphaeria; order Victivallales; family Victivallaceae; genus UBA1784. The sequence continues at coordinate 8,398 of JAFTIE010000165.1, read as the reverse complement.
ATCCCCATGCGTATAAGCGGCTCCAGTCTGGAGGAACTTGAACGCATCGGCAGAAAGGCTCAGGAACTTGCCAAAGATATGCCTCTGATCTCTGACCTTGACACCAGTATCCGTGTGGGCAAACCCAATATCGACGTGACTCCCCGCCGTCCTGTGCTGCAGAATCTTGGTATTTCCGCAAAAACTCTGAGCAACTCAGTCCGCGGCACATACGAAGGTATCGAAGTCGGCACGTTCCGCATGGGCAACCGCTCCTTTGATATCCGTCTGAAACAGGATGAAGAGCTGGGACTTGACCAGCTTTCAAACCTTGCTATCGGCGCCCGGGAAGGGTTCCCCATGAATATCAATGTCCTTGCCAATCTGACTCAGAACACCCGTTCCGTCTGTATCAACCGTTACGACAAAGAACGTGCCATCTGGCTCTACGCCAATGTGGCTCCCGGTGTGGCTCTGGGACACGCGGTGCAGGCTCTGCGGAAGACCTCTGAGCAGATCCTTCCTCCCGGATACAGCGTCCGCTTCATCGGTCAGGTGGAGCGCATGGGTGAAACTTCCCTTGAGTTCATCGAAGTGATCGTGCTGGCGATCATCCTCACCTATTTGCTGATCGTGGCGATCATGGAGTCCTGGACAAAGCCCTTCCTCATCATGTTCACAGTGCCGTTGGGCTTCCTCGGCATGTACCTGACACTTTATCTGGCTGGCATGTCCATGTCCATGATGGGACTCCTCGGCGGCGTCATGATGATCGGTATCGTGGTGAACAACGCTATTCTTATTATGGATGAGTGCGCTGTACTGACAGCACAGGGTAAATCCACCCACGCTGCCATGCTTGAAGCAGTCAAATCAAAGTTCCGCCCCATTGTCATGACCAGTATCGCCTCTGTGGCCGGTATGCTCCCCATGGCATTGGGTACAGGACTTGGTTCAGAGCTCCGCAGTTCCTGCGGTATGGGTGTGGTGGGCGGGCTTGCCTTCTCTGCCGTGCTGACACTCTACATGATCCCGGCGCTTTACTTCGCCTTTGTAAAAGACAAAGTTATTGCTGCTCCGGAAGAGGAGAAGAAGTAACTCCCCTCCCCTTATTTCCTGACTTTCCGCATTGAAAAAATTTCAATCGCGGAAAGTTTTTTATATCGGCTTGACATCCGGGATCAACGGAGCTATTTTATACCATTGTTTTTTAAAGTCATTTCAAGAGGCAATTTCAATAGAGGAGTTCTTTTCATGTCAGTGCTTTTTCCAGAAAACATCCGTAAAGTCGGGCTTTTTGCTTTAAGCTTCGGCGATCAGGGGCAAAAATACTTTGATACAGCCCTGAAACGCCTTGAAGAGATGGGTGTCCAATACGAACTCAGCCTTCCGGAAGGAGGAGAATACCGCTATCTGGCTGGAAACGACAGGGCAAGGGCGGCAAGTTTCAACAAGCTCCTTGCCGATGATTCCATCGACCTTCTCTTTGCCATCCGGGGCGGATTCGGCGCCGTGCGTGCCCTGCCCTACATCGACTGGGAACTGCTTTTGAAACGCAACATCCCGGTGGCTGGTTACAGTGATGTGGGAAGTTTCCTGATCCCCGCCTGGAAAAAGGGATTCAAAAACGGTATTATGGGAAAAATGGCTGAAGCCACCTTCGGCAGCCTCAAACTTTCACAAGCAGAAATCGAGTGCTGCGCCCGGGCGCTTCATAAATGTACAGCAGGTAAAGTCATTTGTCCTACAAGTAACGAGCCCCTTTGTGCCGTCAAAGCAGGGAGCGTAACAGCTCCTGTTGTCCCCTGCTGTCTGCCCATCCTCACCTCTCTCATCGGTACTCCGTGGATGCCCGATCTGACCGGTACCATACTGGTTCTGGAGTCTGTCAACACCAGCGCATGTACCATTGAACGCAGTTTGACACAGCTTGAACAGTGCGGTATTCTCTCAAAACTTGCCGGGCTTGTTTTCGGCAGTTTCACAAATTGCGATCAAATGGAATATCTTCCGGAGCTTTACCGTGACTATGGCGCAAAAGTTCCGGGTCCTGTGTGCAGTGATTTCAAATTCGGGCACGATGAGCCGGGTGCCGTGATCCGGGTCGGCGGCATGGCAACGCTGGAGGTCTCTCAGACAGGAACCGTTTCCTTTGCGTAAAAATGTTATGAGGGAACAGATGAACAGTATAAATTGTCCTTATCCTCTTATTAGCGGAAAAGACAATGAGGTCACGCTCCGTTCTCAATTTCTGAAAGAGAAATGCCGTCTGACTTTGATCGGCGACTACCACGCCACTTTGGATGATGAACGGGGTACACCTTTCAAACAATACAGTGCCCGTATGGCGCAGTGGGGACACTGTGATATGCAGGAGTTGGAAATGCTTTTCAACAAAGCATTCCAGGATGGTTCAGATGCCATAATACTGCTGGGGGATATGCTCTCTTTTCCGACGGAAAGAGGTGTGGAAACTCTGGCGGGCATGATGAAAGACTCCCCCATTCCGGTTTTGTTCACTGCCGGAAATCACGACTGGCACTATGAAGGTATGCCCGGCAGCGATATGCAAAAAAGGCAGGAATGGATCAGCAAGCGCCTGCTCCCCCTTTATGGCGGACACGATCCCATGAACTATGCCTTTGAACTCAAAGGTATCAAGATCCTCATGGTGGATAACTCCATCTATCAGCTCACACCGTCCCAGTTGGCGTTTTGCCGCAAAGAGCTTTCCGACGGCAAACCGGCACTGGTGGGGTGCCACATTCCTCTTTACCTGGGACTGCCTTATCACACGGTCGTCAATTACGGCTGCGGCAATCCCGGGTGGAACGGCGCTAATGATCCGTACTTTGAGATCGAACGCCGGGAACGCTGGGCAGAGGAAGGGCAAAGCGCAGAAACTTTCGCCTTTTGCTGCGAGATCCAGGAGTCAGAAAATGTTCTGGGCATTGTTGCCGGGCACACCCACACCTATTGCCTTGAAACATTCAACAATAAGTTTCAGCTGGTGGTATCTTCACTGAGGAGCGCAACACTTACAATGTTCAATAATTGAAATAAACAAAAAATAAAGGCAGATCTTTTTATGTCAAAAGTATTTTTAGCACTTATAGACGGTATGCGTCCTGACAGTCTGACGAGTTGCAGCCATCCCTTTTTCCGTGAACTTCTGCAAACAAGCCGCTATTCCATGAATATGCGGACCATCATGCCCTCTGTCACGCTGCCCTGTCACATGTCTTTGTTCCACAGTGTCAGCGCCGAGCGTCACGGGATCCTCACCAACACCTACGTTCCCCAGGTCCGGCCTGTCAACGGCATTTGCGAACACCTTGCCGCCTCCGGAAAAAGGTGTGCCTTTTTCTACACCTGGGAACCGTTGAAAGACCTGTCACGTCCCCTTGCTCTCAGTCGTGCCAACTATTACAGCGGCAGACTCTACACATACGCAAAGGCCGATAGAATGGTCACTGAAGATGCAGAAAGGATGCTCCAATCCGGAGACACTCCTGATTTTATCTTTTTCTACCAGTGCCGTGCTGATGAAGACGGTCATAAATACGGTTGGATGTCAGAGCAATACATTCAGGCAGTAAGTGATTCCCTTGACAATATTCAGCATGTCGCAAAACAGCTCCCGTCTGACTACGCCTTTATTCTTACCGCCGACCACGGCGGACATGACCGCAGCCACGGTACAGATTCAGCAGAAGATATGACGACCCCATTCTTTCTCCGTCACAACTCCATTACGCCGGGAGAAATCAACGGCACACCGGGCATATTGGATATAGCTCCGACGGTGGCAAGCTGTCTGGGGCTTCTCCCTGATCCCGACTGGGAAGGGAACTCTCTTCTCTGAGCCGTGGCTGCAACTCTTGTCAAAAACGGCGCTGCAACCGGCAGATAAAAATCAGGAATCGCTGCAAATTCAACAGTTGCAGGCGATCCCTTTTCGCATTTTAAGGAATTGTTATTTCAAAAGCAGCTTGCGTACAGTTTCCCTGAAGAGTCCTTCAAATTCCGGCAGCACGCGGCAATAGCTTTTCACCTCATACCCTTCGGGATTGCTCAGTGCTTCAGCAGTTCCGATGTAATAAAAGGTATCGCCGCAGTTTCCGACCACCGCCAGTTTGCGGTCAGGGATCAGGCTTTGGGCAAAAAGCTGATACTCTACAAAAAGTTCTCCATTCAGAAACAGGATCCTGACGTCCCCCAGGGACAAAAGTTCAACAGCATACTTTTCTCCGTGGGTCTTTCCGTATTTTTCACCGGCACTCAGAGCGGCGCCGACAGTTTCATGATAGCGGTACCGCTCCGCCATTTCATCCTCACTCAAATAGCGTACCGGAAAATCAAAGACCTCACGGGTCCAGGCAAACTTCTCCACTTCAACTTTTTCCATGGCCTGCAAATTCAAATCCACAGCATCGGCAAGAAGTTTTCCGAAGTGCCTGACGTTGCGTTCCAAATCATCACATGAAGTGTACTTTCCGGCGGTCAGATTCCCGAAACAGCCGTTAAAAAGAGAGTTCATGACGCCGGGATAACGCTCTGCAAGGAGCTTCATGGCTTCTCCGGGAGCATCGGCACTGAAACGTCTGCCTTCATTGGCAACCTGAGGATGGGTCGCATAAAAGCTCCATGCTGCAAGCAGCTCATCTTCCGGACCGAAAAAAGCCAGTGTTCTCAAAAAGGGATCGATCACACCGGTGGGCTTTTCTCTGATCTGCGGGTCCGGACACCGGCTGTATCGGGTCGCTGTCGAACCGTCTTCCATGAGGACACGGCGGTTTGAAGCATACCCCTGCACCCGGCGCTCACTCCAACCGACACTTTTGACACTCTGCAGTTTGTTTTTCAGAGCCAATGCGGATTTTTTCACATTTTCTCTGACAAGATCAAACCATTTCCAATCCAGTTCTTTTCCGAGTTCAGCAACAGCTTCAATATTGATGAAAGGGGCATCATGCTGGTGCAGACAATGAAGTATGACCCGTTCTTCGGGAATATCCATCACCCGGGCAAGTTCTTTGCGCCATTCATCGTGGGCAGAACAATAAAGACCGCCGTAGTCCAGAGAGATCACAAGGCAGTCTCCGTTGTCATCATGCAGCAGGAAAAGTCTTGCAAACAACGGATCACGCATGGGAACTCTTTCTTCCGGGGCAAAGAACCCGATCAGCCCTTTTCCCTCCGGAGTTACATCGATCCTGTCAAAAGCAATAGAAAACATCGTTCAAATTCCTTGAAAATTTCACGCCAGAGTTTCTCTCAGCACCCGCAAATAATTTTCCCCCAGGATCTTTCTGATATCTGAATCAGAAAATCCCCGCTGGACCATACCTACGGTAAAGAGAGGAAAATTGGTCCACGCCATGGAATCCCACATTTCTCCTGTGTCTTCAAAAGGTTTGAGCTCAGAATTTCTTGCCCACCATGAATCAAAAAGCGGCAGGGAACGGTGGGTTTTCTGCGTATGACGCAAGGGTCCCACTGAAGCACCGCAATCTGTTGCGATCGCAACATGATCTGCCCCCACAAGATTCACGAAATGTTCGATATGGTTGAGCATGGAAGAAATATCGCCGCTGCCGCGCAGGAACGGAGGATAAGCGCAAACACCTGCAAAACCGCCTGTTTCAGCGACAGCTTTTACTGCTTCATCCTGCTTGCAGCGGTAGTGATCGCTCAAGGCAGCAGAAGCGCTGTGGCTGATCACGACAGGCTTTTTGGAACATTCAGCAGCTTCGATCGCCGTTCGGTTGCTGCTGTGGGCGACGTCGGGTATAACGCCGTGCTGATTCATCTCTTCGATAACGGATCTGCCGAAACCGCTCAAACCGCAATCTTTGGATTCAGCGCAGCCGTCACCGATCAGATTTCTCCGGTTGTATGTCAGGTGCATCATGTGCACTCCCAAGCGGGCGAAAACACGGATGAAAGAAAGAGCCTGTTCAAGATTTTCAATGTGACCGGGCAAAGGAACGGCATTGGCATCAAAAGCCACAGCGAACCTGCCGTTGCGTTTGGCTTCCAGCATTTGTTCCGGGGTCGTGCAGCGCTGAAGCATTTCCGGGTAGGAGTCGCACAAACAGGTATAGTAACTCAAGCGTTTGATAAGTTCGGAAACGGAGTTGTTTTCTATTCCGGCATTGACGCCGATACAGTTGACTCCGGCTCTTTCTATTACATACTTGAAGGCTTCCAGATTGGAACCTTCTTTGATGAAGTTCATCAGAATATACTCTTCATACCGATCCCGGAGTTCAATGCCGCTGAGTCCTTCGTCAAGCCACCGGTCATAAAGGTCGATCCGTACATGGGCTGCAGGCAGAAAACCGTATGGCTCCGCCACAAAGGCATCGGCATGGAGTTCAAGTCCGTGTTCAAGCTCTTTCTTACTGGGTTTGAGAATCTTCAGCGCAGTCTGGTAACAGCGTTCAGCATTCTTCCGGAAATCATCATCATAATTGTATCCCATTGTTTTTTCCTTAACATTATTTGAGGGTTGATACATTTCTGGAAGATAATTTAATACACATTGACGATTTTTCAATCCATTATCTTGAAAAATTTCTCAACAATCTTCTCCGGAAGACTTTTTTCTTTTGTTTTTTGTTTTATTCCTCTTGACAAATAGAACCCAAGGTGATATAGTAATTTAATGTAAACGTTTACATTTTCGACCCGGATCAACATTTCAAGGAGCTGAAAAAAATGAAAAAAAAGCTGTTTTCCGTAACTCTTTCCACTTTGGTCTGTACCCTTGGCGCCGCTGATTTCTTCAACGGCGACTTTGAGATCTGCACCCCAAATTCGGCAGGAGTCGCCATGCCTGCCCACTGGGTCAGCAACCGTGCCGTCACCAAAAACGGCACAGCCCGTCTGACAAAAGATCCCGGTTGTTTCCGTTCCGGTGTTTTCGGACTTCTGACAGAAACTGAAAAGGACGGCAGACTTTATTTCAGATCTTTGAAAACGGTCCGCATCAAAAGCGGGGACTTCATTGAAATGGAAATATTCCATAAAGGCTCCGGCAAATTCACTCTCCAATACATCGCCTACGGAGTGGAAGATGCCAAACACTCAAAGTTCCTTTCCACTCTCGGTACGGGAAAACCTCTGGCAGCTTCTGAAGAGGATTGGAAACAGCACCGTGTGAAGGTCAAATTCATCCCTCCTAAAAGAGCTCAGGGCAAATACACCGACTTTTCGATCCTGCCTGTCATCATGGTTTACAGTGATGCTGAAATCGTTTTTGACGACTTCAAACTTAAAGTGATCCCTGCCAAATAAATTCAGAAAGGAAACGGTCATGCACGCACTTCTTAAAGTTTTTCTGCTGCTTTTCGCAGCTGTCACTGTATCAGCTGCCGTAACCACTGCCAAGCTGCCCCAGGATAACAAAGGCAATTCCTATTGGCAGATGGAAAATGAACACCTCAAAGCTGTTTTCAGTTCTCAAGGGGGAACACTCCACACCCTTATTGACAAAAAAAACAACGTCGTACTGCTTCAGGGCGAAGGCGCTTTCCGGGATCAATTCGGCTCACGCAACACTCTTTTTGCCAAAGGCAAATACAGAGGTAATTTTTCCGCTATCCGGGGTGGAGCGGTCCTTGAATTGACCTCCCCTGCAGGGGATGGTCCCAATACTTTTACATTGATCCGTAAAAAATATATCCTCAGGGAAAATGAAAGCAAACTCACCGTTGAAATAACAGTTCTCAACCAGACCGAAAGTATGCAGGAGAAGGTCTATGAATACTGGAGCAACAGCTTTTTCGGCATTGCCGATTGCCCCAACTATCTCTTCTTCCCCACAAAAAGCGGTGTTTTGAAAGAACTTTCCGGGAGCAACATCTTTCACAAAGAGCCTGTCCGCAACTGGATGGCTTTCATCGGCGGCAGATCCGGCATCGTTTTGATGCCGGAGTACAAAAAATTCAACCTTTGTTTCTCCTGGAACTGTCTCGGCAGCAGCAAACGGAACACTCTTGAATTCAGACTTGTCAAAGAAGCTGTTGCCCCCGGAAAAACAACATTGTTCCGGGTCGAAGCAGGTTTGCTCCGCAATATGGATCAGATCCACGGTGCCGGCAGTGCCGGATACGGAAAACTGGAACTTCGCAACAACCGCCTTACTGCCGTTTTGCAGGGCTTTGCCGACAGCAATATCAATGCTGTATTGAAAGTTGACGGCAAAAAAATCGCTTCCAAAAAGGTGAAACTTTTTTCAACCAAAGCCGTTACAGTTGCTTTTGCAGAAACGATCAAAGGTAAAAAAGCCCTTCTTGAGATCACCGGAAATGGCGGTAAAGTGCTTTTTGACCTTATGCTCCCCCTTGCCAAAGACGTGGAATTTGCCCCCCGCGAAAAACGCAACGAGCCCCCCAAAGATAAAGATCCCTGG
>JAFTIE010000164.1 GCA_017457065.1 Lentisphaeria bacterium | reverse complement strand
GCCATCTCGTTTGTGACACAGATAATGTTGCCCAGATCGAGGATATCCAGCATCCCCCGGGCACCGGTGTAAAGAATGATGGGAAGCAGGATCACCATGTAAGAAAGAAGAACGATCAGATTACAGACTGCTCCTGTGGTATCGTTGAATCTCAAGCGCAGATACTCCGGCACTGTGGTGATCCCTGCCCGCAGGAATTTGGGGAGAAAAAAAGTGCCATGAGTACAAGGGCGACCACAGCGACCACCTCCCACGCCATGACACTCATGCCCTCTTTGAAAGCTGAACCATTCAAACCAACCAGCTGTTCGGTGGAAAGATTGGTCAGGAGCAGTGAACCTGCAATGACAGGGAAAGTCAGACTCCGTCCCGCAAGAAAAAAGCCCTCCCGGGAAGTATTTTCCTTTTTGCGGACGAGGAACCACGTTCCGGCAGCCACCAGAAATGTAAAGAGCAGAAAAGATATGATCGTGACAGCAAACATTTTTTTACCTTTCAAATTAATTTTAAATAAACTCCGGAATAATCTACAGCATGATGGGGGAAAATGCAAATTTTTTTACAGGAAAAACAGCATTTTTGCAGATGACGGCAAGAAATGCCGCTGATCTCAGTGCAGAAAGGGCTCCGGGGAATTTATCTGCTCATTTTATAAAAAGTGACCTTGACATATCAACGACCTTGGGTTATATTTTTCAGAAATTGATCCACATGACTTAAATTATGGAGATCCAAGCATGAAAAAAGCTCCTCTTCCTCTTAACGACAGCGGTAAAATCGATCTTTCTCGGGTAAGGCACGGTATTCTTGTACTGACCTTTGACGATGCCAGATATGAAACCTGGCTGCCGCAAATGGATATTTTTGCGTCTTTCAACGCCCGTGCCACGTTTTTTTACCACGGAGAGATCACTGCTGAAGCGGCAGATTCCATGAAACAGCTCCGTGCCGGAGCCCACAGTGTGGGACTTCACACCACCTCCCACAAAGATGCTGCAGATATTTCGCCTGAGACATATTACAAAGAGTTTATCCTGCCCCAAATCGAGCAGTGCAGAAATGCCGGTGTGGAGGATATCCGTTTCTTTGCCTACCCCAACAACCGTCACTCTGAGGAGTTTGATCTTTATTTAAGCCGGTACTTTTCCCGGTTCCGTGCCGGTTCCGGCGTCAAAGCCCCCAAGGGGTTCCGGATCGCAGACTTTGAAGAGCCTTTTATCGCTTTGGAAAAACTCCCCGGAAACAAAGTCATGGGCGGGTGCGGCATCGGCCCCTTTTATGAGTCCACTCAGGAAAATTTGGACAGTGCCCTTGAAAGAGCCGCACAGGAAAATAAGGTCCTGACCTTCTTTTCCCATGCCATACTTCCGGTCCCCCACGGCGTGCACATGGCTGAAGCGACTCTTGAAGCCATGCTTGCCAAAGCCGCAGAGCTGGGGATGACCGTCGCCGGATTCAATGAGCTTCCCTGATCCCTTTTTTGAGGGAAATTCAGGGAAGAAAAATTTTTCAGCAAAATTTCCCGTAATTTGAACTTGACATTTCAACAGGGCGGGGTTATCTTAATAGCGCAGGGTGAAAATCACCACCATAACAAGGAGGATATGTATCATGGAAAATTTTAAGGTCGCATTCGTCGGATTCCGTCACGGACACATTGACAGTCTTTACAATAAGATGAAAGAGTCAGAGCAATACACTGTCGTTGCCGCCTGTGAGGAAAACGCCGAAGCCGCCGCCGCCGCCAAAGAACGGGGGATCGACATTACCTTTACCGATTTCCACGAAATGATGCAGCAGTGCGAATTTGATGTTCTCGCCATCGGTGATTATTTCGGTATCCGCGGTGCCCGTGCCATCTCTGCTCTGGTTGCCGGAAAACATGTTATTGCTGATAAACCCCTTTGTACTTCTCTTGCCGAGCTGCGTGAGATCCGCCATCTGGCTCAGACCCGCAATCTGAAAGTCGGCTGTATGCTTGATATGCGTCTCAATGCCAATGTCAACGCCGCCAAAGCGGTCATTGATTCCGGTCGTCTGGGTGAGATCCACGCCATTTCTTTCGGCGGACAGCATCCTCTTTCATACGGCACCCGTCCCAACTGGTACTTTGAACAGGGTAAGCAGGGCGGTACCATCAACGATATTGCCATCCACGGCTTGGATGCCGTTGAATATATGACCGGTCACACCATTACCGAACTGACCGCCGCCCGTACCTGGAATGCCTTTGCCACCTTTGCTCCCGTTGTTTTTCAGGATGCTGCTCAGGGTATGTTTGCCCTTGACAACAAATGCGGTGTCATGTTTGACGTCTCTTATTTCGCTCCTGAAAAGACCGGTTTTGCCAATCCCTTCTACTGGCGCTTCACCATCTGGGGCCGCAACGGTGTGCTGGAATTCAACTATGCTGATGCCGGATGCAAACTTTACCTCAGCGGTGCCGAGGCTGTGGAAAACATCCCTGCCGCAGAAGAGGGGTCTGATTACCTGAAGATCTTCACTCAGGAAATCACCACCGGTGCCGATCTGCCCTTCGGCAGCGAGCACATCATGGAAGTTTCTGAAAAGTGTCTCAAACTTCAGGCTATTGCCGACAAGAACCGCTGAAACAGCCTTTTTCAAGGCAACAAAAAATGAAGTGCACCCCAAAAGTTGGACACAACCTTTGAGGTGCATTTTTTATGAAGAAAGAACACAGAACAAACCGTCGGTATAGTGCAGAATTCAAAATACGTGCTTGAAGAGTATATTTGCTATTTTAACAACGAGAGAGTATCTTTAAAATTAATAGGAATGAGTCCGGTTCAATTCCGAACCCATTCCATGTAGTTTAACCCGTCCAAATTTTTGGGGTCACATCAAATCACTTCCAGGGTTCCGGCTCCAGAGCCCATGCTACATGGCGCCAGTCGAATCCGTTCCCCAGGAGTGGACACTTGGCGTAGGAGGAGGCGTGACCGTCGAAATGCACCACGTTGAATTTACCATTGTGACGCAGCGATATCGTGGAGTAGCCGGCTCTCACATAGCACTGAGGCACACGGACCGCTCCGGTATTGCTGTCGAAGCCAAGTCCCTTGTCGGTAGCATAATAAGCCTTGGCAGGCTGATAAATCTTCGCAAGACGACGGTATCTGAACCCGGTGTCCCATGTGTAGTGGTTGTGATCGGAAAAGTAATTCAAACCGTAATGAGTGCCTTTCCAGGAATTCCATTCCGTATATGAAAGCATTGTTTTGGTGTTTTCTCCGGGACATGCCAGCACGCCGGCCGGCGGACCTCCGCCATCAAGGGTTCTTTTATAATAGGGAATCAGTTTCATGAGAACCAAAAGATCCTGCCAAAAATAGCATGTAACGCCGTCATATTTGACTATATTGAAGGAATGGACAAGAAAGCCGGAGTGGTTGTCCGCGTAAGTCTGCAGTGCCGTCCCGATCTGCTTCACGTTGGAAAGACATTTCACGGAATGAGCTCGGGCGCGCGCCTGCTGCAAGGCTGGCAGCAGCATGGAAGCGAGAATGGCGATGATGGCGATGACCACCAAAAGTTCAATCAGCGTGAACGCTGATTGAGTGAAGATGTGAAGGTGTGAAGAGTTTGCCTGCGGCAAACGTGAAGTGCGCCCTGACGGGCGTAAGGATGTGCAGTTTTTATGAATTTTTTTGAGGCAATACAACGGT
>JAFTIE010000163.1 GCA_017457065.1 Lentisphaeria bacterium | reverse complement strand
TTGTCCCGCCGTAGCTTTATGCGGAGGGGGAAAGGTAACAACCGCTTGTCCCGCCGCAGCTTTATGCGAAGGCGGAAAAACGCTCCCTTTATCAGATCGAAGAAGAGGGCGCTTTGACAATTTTGAGGAGTTTTGAAATTGCCTCAAAAAGTGTATCAGTCAAGATTTTCAATAATTTAACACGCCAACCTCTTGTATTTAAGAAAAAGTCAGATTATATTAATACAGGTCATCTAAGAGTGACCTATTCCCAATGTTCCAAGCCTCTTCCGGATTTGTTTTTGCGTTCCTGACAGAAAATGAAAGGTTAAGGTTATGAAGAAACTCTCAGGCATCCACCCGGCTTTGACGGATCCCCAAGGACTTTTGCAGACATGCCCGAATACATCGGTACATCGCAGCAAGTTTTTCACGCTGATCAAACTATTGGTGAAAAGATCACATCTCTGCTGTGATCGTGTTTATGGCAAAGAAGAAGGTTTTTCACCTGCCCATGGGCAGGTGAAGCTGTACAGCTTCACCTTAATAGAGCTTCTTGTCGTTATTGCCATCATTGCCATTCTGGCAGCCATGCTGCTCCCTGCTTTGCAACAGGCGCGTGAGCGTGCAAAAAGCTCCGATTGCGCCAACAACCTCAAAACCATCGGTGTTGCGGTGAGTTTCTATCAGGCAGATTACAATAACTGGATGCCGGGTGAAATAGCCTTGCCTTTCTTTTACGGTCTTGCCAACTATCTTGGACTTCCTGTAAGACAGAATGCTGATGGTACAAGAGAAATTAATCCCTACAAGAAAGCTCCGAAATTTGTCAGCTGTCCCAGCGACGTCCGCCGTCACTCAATCGCAGCCAAGGGCGGAAACAGCGGATGGGACCTGGTCTATCTTTATTATTCCTATGGACAAAATGCCTATGCACGCCACGACTCGTCTTACAGGATCCCCCACATGGAACACCCTGTGAATCTGAAATATTCTTCAAAATATATCCTTCTTGCTGATGCCGAATGTGAAGTCAATTATATAGGCAACAGGGTAAGACTCCACGGCGGCCGCTGGCCATTCACTTTGACGGCGACAATAGGAAACGAATCCCTGCACTTCCGGCATAGCAATTCAGCAAACGTCCTCTACATGGATTTCCATGTGGGCAGCGGCAAACTGGCAAACTTCGCCGGAACCAAGCAGAAGCATTTTCAGTGATCTTAAATCCCATAAGAAAGGAACAACTATGAAAAGAAAACTCTTTACACTCCTGCTGCTTGCAGGAACAGTTATCCTCTCTGCTCAAGAGGTCAAACTGATGTTCGGCGGGCTGAAAAACCCTCTCCGCAAAGAGCAAACGAAATTCCTTGATTTCCGTTATGTCTCCAAGCATGATCCCATGTTTTCGGCACGCAAAAAAATGCTCCAGGGGTGGAATTACAATCCGGCAGGAGGAGCTGCTTACGGCAGTTTTTCCGCCGGAACACTCCCTGCAGATATACTTCTGGAACACGGTATCGCCTGTCGTTCCGGCAAACTGACCGTCCCCTACGCCCCCAAAGAAGCTGTTGTGCGGATCTGGGTGGGGGACTGGTTCGCCGGACACCGCCGTTTATGGGGGAATGATCACAAGATCTTTCTTGATATCAACGGCAAAAGAGTCTATTCATGCGATATGTCGGTGGAAAACACCTTCAAAGAGTGGTGTATGCTTGAAGATTACGTTTTCAACCGCAACCACTCCATCTGGGACCGCATCGTAAAGCCCATTCTCAAAGAATTCACCTTCAAGGTGAAAAATCCCTCCGGAAAAATCACTTTTGCAATGAACAATATTCTTTTGACTGCTATGGTCATTGCTCCTTCAGAAGCCAGTTTGAAGAAGATCTGCGCCGGGGTCGAAGCCGAACGCCGTGCCCAGTTCGCCAAACGCTATCCCTGGAAACCCATGCCCGACGAGCCCATGCCTGCCCTCAATGGCGAAAAGGATATGCTTCTTTTCCAGAAAAGCGGTCTTGACAAGATCCACCCCTGGAGCCGCCCCAAAGCCCACGAAGTGACCCGCAAGATCCGGGCATTTGCCGCTCAGGGCGAACAGGAAATGATGCGTTTCGGCATACTGCCCCTGCGTGATTTGAAAGATTTCTTTGTTGAGATCGGAGATTTCAAGTGCGGTAAAAACACCATCTCCGTCAAAAAGCACGCCGATCTGTGGCGTGAACGCTACAAAGAAAGGGGCAGCGAAGGCACAAAGGGAACTATTGACGCCCTCTGGCGGCTGGACCCCACAAGCTATGTCTATCAGGAAAACAAAAGATTCTTCGCCGAAAAGGGAACGCCCCGGATGTTTTCTCTTGACGTTCACGTTCCTGCCGATGCTCCTGCCGGGGATTACTATGCGCCCCTCACCATTTACAGCGGCAGCAAAGTCATCTGCAAAGCACAGCTGCACTTGAAAGTGCTGCCTTTCAAGTTGGCTTATGAGACAGCAGCCTCCTACAACTTCCAGCTCTCCCATGGGATCGCCTGGCCCGCCTGGTGGGGTGGATGCAACGGGGAAATGATCCGTAAAAGAACTGAAGAGCGTTTCAAGTTCATGGACAAATACGGATTCCACAACGCCTATTTTTACCCTTGGGGATACCGTTTCCCCGCCTATATCAAGTTCGGCAAGATCACCGGCAAACCGGGAATGCGCAACTTTACCATGACCAAAGAAGAGGAAGCCAACTGGGATTGGTGGATGTCCAAGGTCCGCCGCAACAGAAAAGATGACTTTATCATGGTGAAAGGACGGGGACTTTTCCTCAATATGGGATGGGTCCTTCCGGATATCTTCAGCGCCTTCCGTGCCAAGAAGTTCACTCCCCAGGTCAAAAAACAGTGGGAATCCGACCTGAAAGATATAGAGAGACTTGTCCGTCAAATCGACACCTTTGCAAAGAAAAAAGGTTATCCCCCCTTCTATTGGTATTTCACGGGCGAACTTGACAACTTCGGTCTGCCCGGGACTCTGGAAGCAGTCCGCCTCGCCAAAGCCATCCGCAGAGCGGGAGCCACTACCCTTGTTACCATCAACGGTAAATATGCCTACAAACATACCCCTGCCAACTTTGACCATGTCTGGGCAAACCCTGCGTCCCCTGTAGATGAAAATTTGAAAAAGGAAGTTGAAAAACACGGACACAAATTCGGTACCCACAACTCCGGCGACACCCGGTTCCAGGCAGGGTTCCAGTTCTGGCGCACCGGCAGCGAAGGCAGACATCAGGAAACCCAGTTCTACACAAGTTTCATGCTGCCCTATGTCTATCTGCCCTGGAACTACAACACCGCCCAGGTCTATCCCGCCCCCGATGGCGGCGACCGCCCATCGCTGCACTTTTTGAACTACCGTGAAGGACGGGACGACTACCTCTATCTCCACACCCTTGAAACGCTTCTTGCTCAGGGCAAAGGCAGCAAAGCCGCACGGAAAAATGCGGAAGAGTTCATCGCCATGATGAAAAAGAAGGTCCACTTCGATCCCCGTATGTACCACGCCCAGAAATTTGACGGCATCGAAGCCACAGCTTTGATGAAAGAAAGTGAATGGAACAGCATTTCCATTGAGCGCTACCGCTGGCAGATCGCCAGACTCATTATGGCTCTGGAGGGGAAATGATGAAAAAGTTTTGTCTCCTCGCTCTTTTCTGCTCGGCGCTCCTGAGCGCAGCGCCGTTGCCCATGCTTTCCCCTGCCCCCGTCATTGACGGAAAAAAAGGTGATCCCGGTTGGAAAAACGCCCTTACCGGAACCTTCAAGGTCAAAGGCGGCAAAGGGTATCTGGGGCGGAGCGCCACCCACCTTTATGTTGCCATTGATGTCCGGCACGGCAACATCAATGCTCTGGCTGACACCAGCGAAAAGCAGGATTCCGCTGTCTACAACAACGATTGCCTCGATTTCTTTTTCACCCCTGATCCCGGCAGTGAAAGTTACTACCAGATCATTGCCAATGTCAGGGGGACGATTTACGACCACTTCAAAAACAAAGACGGCAGGATGAACCTTTCATGGGATTCCGGAGCAGTTGCCAGAGGTTCTTACGGCAAGGATTCATACTACATTGAGCTTGCCGTGCCCCTTGCCGCTCTGGGGTGTCTCAAAAACCGTCTTGCTGTTGCCGTTGCCGCCTTCACCCCCTGGAACAAACAGGGAGAGATCCTCTGGGGCTCCTACCATAAGCCTCAGACATTCACAGCCTTTGACATTCCCGACACCTTCCCGGTGCGGGTCAATGAACGCCGCTGGGCGTATGCCGGAGGAAGACAGAGCTCCTTTTTTACACTGGAAAACCTTTCCTCACGCACCCTTCACCTCAAAGGAAATTACAACGGCGCTCCCGTGGCAGTAAAGCTCAACCCCAAAGCCATTCACAAACTGGAGTGCCGCAGCACTCTTCCGGCAGGGAAAGAAGGACGCAACACCTTGCGGCTTTTTGACGGCAAGAAAGAGATCCTCTACGTCACCCGTACCTTTACCCCCATCAAATTGCTCAAAGTGCTCCCCATGTCGGATATCATCTGGGAAGGTGAAGCGCTGCAGTTGAAAATTTCTGTCAACGAAAAACCCACCGCAGATGTTACAGTCGAATATTCCCCCGGGAAAGCCGTTTGCACCTACAAAGGGGAATCTGAAACCATCCGCTATAAAGTCATCCCCTCCCCCTGGAAATAAAAGAGATGAAAAAAACATTGATCTTTCTTTTTGTCTGCTGTGCCGGAGCATTTCTTTGCACAGCCCGGGAATACACCGTCAAACTGCTTGCCGTTCCGGGGGAAGAACAGATCTTCTTTCTGGATCTGCGGCACACCGGTGCCGACAGCAGCACATTTTCTCTGACGACTCCTGACGGAAAAAAAATCCCCTTTTCCTTTGACATGCAGCTGTGCCGGGTCCAGGATAAAGGCAAGTACCAATCGTCTGTCAACGGCTATTACTCCAAAGCAGTTGCTCCGTCATCGGAGAAAAAATTTGAGATCCCCGGCTTTCTCTCATTCAGAGCGGTGCCGGGAGTCAAAGAGTATATTTTCAAATTCAAAGACGGTGCCAAAGAAACTTTGAGCCGCCCTGATCCTGGTGTCAGAGGATGGTGGATAGAGATCATGCGTGATCCTGAGCTGAAAAATCCCCGCTATATCAAAGGCAGAAAAGGTCATTACAAAGTGCTTCCTCAAGGGGGAGTGGAATGTAGTTCTTCCTTCCGCATTCCCCGCGCAGCGACTACCGCAGACAAGCGTATCGCCGGGCGCAGGATCTTTGCTCTGGTGCGCTGTCAA
>JAFTIE010000162.1 GCA_017457065.1 Lentisphaeria bacterium | reverse complement strand
GGGAGCGTTTTTCCGCCTTCGCATAAAGCTACGGCGGGACAAGCGCCTGTTACCTTGCAGGTAGCAAGTGCAAACTACCCTTTACAGCTCTTTGCGAATGACATCTTTGCCATTTTTTGAATGACTTTTGAAATTACCTCTGAGGAATGTAAATCAAACTTGGTTTTTTGAGGGGGCAGAGTATGTACAGAATGATTTCAGGAGCGTTTGACAATGAGAACGGTTCGGCGCCCATTACTTTTTTACCGGCGTTCAAGGTCAGATACAGCAGCGGCGTTATCACTGTTTACAAAGATGCTCCTCTTTACGGAACTCCCTGGCCCGGTACTGCCCGGCAGCGCAGGATCCATCAGGCGCTGGACGAGAAAAATCTTCTCCTTATGAACAGCGTTATTCCTCCGGGGTGTCCCCGTGAGGTGCCGGAAGGAAAATTGAAAATGGAGATCCGCGTTTCCCCTTCTGCCGGGGATGAAAGCTGGGGATTTGAATTTGACTCCGGAATAATGAAAATTTTCGACGGCAAAGGAATGGAGGTCGAATTTTCCGGAGACCGGGAAAAATGTGACCTCTTTATGTTCCGTGGAAAAAAGATCAAATCGTGCCGGGTGACGGAAGGCGGATGGAATATCCGGGAAAAAGAGGGGATCTTCTGTTGTGCCGCCGGTGTTCCGGAGAACAATGAAAAGTTATTTGCAGGAAAGTCCGCCTGGGATCTCGCCTCAGAAAAAAAACACGCCTGGTGGAACGAAGCTTTTCTGCTGACCCGTCACCTTGCAGGGGTTGAAGAAAGAAAACGCATGGAACTTTTGACTGCTGTACAGCAGATGCTGATGTATCCGGAGGAAAACTTTTATTTTGACGGCAACTTCAGATATTGGTGCAGCGGTATGAGAAAACTCAAATTTGCAGAACTGCTGAAAATGCAGCTTTTGAAAATTTGCCGCCACTCCCATATCTGGGGGTACAACGCCAAATGTTTTGCCGGAATTGATGACGGAGTGCGGCTCCCCATACGGACGGACCGTAACGGAGATCCGTTGGAACTGGACTGGCTGGGGGCTCTTGATGGTTCCCCTTCATGTCTGACAGCCATCGAAATGTTTGAATACTGCAACGCCATGCACGATATGGAGTTTCTCAGAGAATATGCTTTCGATTTTATGAAAAAGGTCATGCAAGTGATCGAACTTTCCATCGTTCCTGAAAATTTCAAACTTTCTTTACCCCGTGCTCCGCTTCCCGGCGGGAGGAATGATTTTCTTTCCAGTTGCGGAAAAAATGTGGATCGCCAGCTTTATTTTATCCACGCTCTCTGCCGGAGACTGGTAAAAGCAGGCGACATGCTGGGGGTAAAAAGCGATCCTGTGTGGCAGGATATTCTTGAAAGACTTCCCCGTGCAAGAGGTTCATGGGAGCTTGCTCCTGATACTTCGTGGGGGTGCGCCGGGAAAAAAATATGTGAACTGATGCCTTGAAAGGGCGTGCGTTACTTTTCCACTTTGACAGGAAGTGAACCGTCAGCAAAG
The DNA here is from genome assembly GCA_017457065.1 of Lentisphaeria bacterium. Taxonomy (GTDB): domain Bacteria; phylum Verrucomicrobiota; class Lentisphaeria; order Victivallales; family Victivallaceae; genus UBA1784. Next base: position 1,368 of record JAFTIE010000162.1, on the reverse strand, counting down.
TGGAGCTGGAGTTTTGTTCCATCGGGCAGCGCACTGGTGGAAATGACCTTCCTGTCACTGTCTGTTACAAAGGCGTAACCCCGTTCCAGAACCCGACGGGGATTGAGCACGTTAAGGGCTGTTGACAAACGCTCAAGTGACGCTTCTGAGCGGTCCAGAACACTGGAAACGACATTGCCCATGCGCATTTCAAGCTCATCAAGAAACTGACTGCGCTGTTCTATCATCCTGAGGGGCTCCCGGAAAACGTAACTTCCGGCGGCGCGTTCCACCCGGTGCTGATTTTCCTGCAGACGCATCATAACGGTACGTTCCATATCTTTGGCGCACCTTTCTATGGAGTCGGCAAATTCAGCCCTTCTGCCTATGACCAACTCAGCTGCTGCTGAGGGCGTGGGAGCCCGCAGATCTGCCACAAAGTCGCAGATGGTAAAATCGATCTCATGACCGATGGCACTGATGACGGGTATGGCGCTCGCGGCGACGGTTCGTGCCAAAAGTTCGCTGTTGAAGGGCCACAGATCTTCCATACTGCCGCCGCCCCGGGTGATGACGAGGACATCAGCCGCTTGGGTGCGGTTGAAAAATTCAACCGCCGCCGCCGCTTCTGATGCGGCAGTATTCCCCTGTACCTGACAGGGATAGATCGTAATGTGGACATTGGGGAAACGGCGGTTGATGATTTGGAGAAAATCCCGGATCGCTGCTCCTGTGGGACTTGTGATGACACCGATACGGCGGGGCAGGGTTGGGATGGGCTTTTTACGCTCAGGGGCAAAAAGTCCTTCGGACTCCAGTTTACGCCGCAGTTCTTCAAATTGTCTGACCAGATCGCCGATACCCGCCAGACGCATCTGGCGCACATTGATCTGATATTCGCCGCGGACCTCATAGACGCCCAATTTGCCGAAAGCCTCTACAAAGCTGCCGTTGTTCAGCCGCAGTGCCTGAGCTTGAGCGGCGCCGCCGAACCAGCATCCCTTGATCTGAGACTTTGCATCTTTGAGAGTAAAATAAACATGCCCGGAGCGGTGGATCAGCAGATTACCGATCTCTCCGCAGATCCAGAAAGGTGTAAACGCCCCGTCGATAGTGTCTCTGACAAAGGCGTTGACCTGACTTACGCTCCAGACTTGTACATCCATGGCAATGCTCTGAAAATCTTACTTGAGGTTCAGGATGCCGCGGTAGGTTGCGATATCGCCTGAGAGAACGGATTTGACCTGGCGGATCTTCCATTCGATATGCCATTTGTCGCACACATATTCCATGGAGGGCTCCCATCCCAGACGGGAATCCTGTTCCACAAAGGGGATGGCGCTTTCAGCGTTGGCGATTTCGGCATAAGCAAGGGCTTCGATTTTGTCG
>JAFTIE010000161.1 GCA_017457065.1 Lentisphaeria bacterium | reverse complement strand
TTGTCAAAGCGCCCTCGCTTCGATCTGATAAAGGGAGCGTTTTCGGCTGTTACCTTACAGGTAGCAACCTCAAACTACCCTTTACAGCTCTTTGCGAATGGCATCTTTGTCATTTTTTGAATGACTTTTGAAATCACCTCTGTTAAAAGATCATTTACCCAGTGTCAATGTTCCGTAGTGGTCGGTGTTGCCGAATGCCCCCATAGTGGGCAGATAGCAGCTCTGCTCCCAGACCATAGGCTCGTTGGGGAAGTTGTAACGGCAGTTGCGGAAGGCGTTGAAACGGAACGTCCCCCCCTTTCCGCCGCTGAAAACCAGCTCATCCAGAGGAATGGCAAGGAAGCCCTCCCAGGTGGTCGAACCTTTGACCGTGTTGAAAACCACCTTCCGGGCGTTCCAGGTGATCGCTTTGGTCCTGTTGCTGCCGGGGGTGTAATGGGCATCAAAGAGCCTGTTGTCAGGAGCAAGGATGAACTGATAGATCTCTTTGCCCCGGACAAGGAAGAATTCAAGACTTTCGTAGCCCCAGAGCATAGCATCCCGCTTGCCCAGATGGGCAGGGACCCACTTGACGGTGGAAACCAGATTGGGGATGGTGCAATTCGCCTTGATATAGAGGAACTTGCCGTCGTGGAGCAGACGCATCTCGGTTTTGGATTCCTGAGTATACACATTGTAGGCATCGCAGAAATCTTTCAGGACAGCCGCTTTCTTCCAGTCGGCAGCACCGGGTTTCCCGGCGACTTTGGGCACGGTGACATTGGCGGGATTGGTCTTTTTATTCCCGCCCCGGAACATCCGGGAGTTGATCTCAAAGAACTTGTAGGCACTGAGGAATTTCCGGGTACGGTAGGCGTAGGGCTCTTTGCTGCCCGCAAGTTTGACAGCTTCTTTAAGAAGTCCCATCATGCGATCGACGAAGGCAGGTGGATAAAGCTCCATCCAGACCCGGCGGAAATTCCACTTTCCGGGCGCCCAGCCCTTGCGGACCCACGCCGCCTCCATCTCTTCATGGAACTGACGGATGGGCTTTTCGGCAGGACCGAAAAAGTCACGGTAATAGTCGTTCATGATCCTGTCGATGTCGGCGTTGGGATCCCACATGAGTTTTCCGGCGGCGTAGACATTCTGGACATCGTAGAGCCAGTCGGTCCAGCGGCTGTAAGAGTTGCCGCTTGCGTCGATATTGGCAAGTTCGATGACTCTTCCGCTGACCCGTCCGGCATCGACGGCGTAGCACTCTTTGATCTGGCGGGGAAAGATGGCAGGGGCACCGTAGACGCCCCGGCTGTAACGGGAGTTGTTCCAGTACTCCCAGACATAGAGCTGTGCGCCGGTGGCGCCCCACTCATCCAGCATGGCCTTCCACGCCGTCTTGTAGCTCAAAGTTCCTCTGGGGACATGTCCGAAACAGAGTGTCACAGCCACATTGGGCATCAGAGGAAAGTCCGGACGCTGGTGGTAGCTGCCGTAGGCACAGCAGGTGATGTATCTGCCGGGAGCTTTTTTGGCGACTTCAGCTGCCACACGGTTGACATATCCCCAGACCAGATTGGAAAATGCCCCACGTTCAGTGGCTTTGGTATTGACCTGATCCATGCACTTGTCGCAGCGGCAGTGGAACAATCCCAGACTGTCCCCGGGCATGACGGAGGAAAACTTGTTGTTGGGGTTTCGGGCAAATGTTTCCAGCTTGTCGGCAACGGTCTGCTTGAAAACTCCGGGGTGGCTCAGACAGACATGACCGCCGCCGGGCTTTTCGCTGGTCTTGCGGGTGCCGTCCGCCTGAAGAGCCAGATATTCGGGTTTGGTTTTGGCAAAACGGCGGACCCAGTTGTTGAAGGAGTGGTTGGCAATGGGACTGCCCATGCTGCCCCCGAAACGGAGACGGCGGAGCCACAAACTGCCTTCAGATTGCTTCACATCGGGATCCTGCTGGATGCGGCTGTAGAAGAAGGTCCGGGTGTTGTAGTGAGGGCGGGCAGTGCGGTAAAGTTTGTTCACGGTCACGTTTTTGGTCTGAGGCACATGAGTACCGTATTTTCCGGGCCAGTACCAGCGGACTCCCAGCACCGTTTCCAGAAATTCCCAGGCGGCGAAACAGGTTCCCACCGCAACATTGGAGCGCTGTCTGACGGAGCTCATGGGCACATTGGGGGCGTCGCCGCCCGAAAGAACGATCACATCATTGAGCCGTGCCGCCACAGCGTATTCAGGGACCAGCATAGCGGGGTCGATCCCGTACTTCTGAGCGATTTTTGTGCTGCCGATCATAATGGCAGGACCGGACTTGTACTGGGATTCAGTGATGATTTTTGGGGCACTCCCCACGGCAAGTTTGAAGTGTTCCGCCACTTCCTGAGCGGCGAACTTTGCGATGTTGTCCGGGTTGTCGGGAGTGACGACGGTGAAAAGCACCCTGCCGTCTTTGACCAGCACCAGAGGTTTTTTGGCGGAGTTGGCAGTGTGTTCGGCGGCAAATCCTTCAGGGAGAGCAGTTTTCTTTGCCCTGACACTCTGAGCCTTTTCCATCTTTTCCGCAGCGGCATCATATTCGCAGAAGCGGATATTTTTCATTTCCCAGGTGGTGATCTCTCTGCCCTTTTTGCGGAATCCCACTTGCACGTTGAACTGGGAGATATTCTCCAGATCGGGGATCTGCAGCACACCCGCCACAGCAGTGTACTCCCCCTTGGGGGTGAAGGAAAAATTGACCTTCTCCGTCGCCTTGAGACCGCCGGGTTTCACAGAACAGCGGAATCCCGCCGTCAAAGGTGCACTGCCTTTGACCCTTCTGGCATCCATGCGGAAGACGACCTTTTTGCCCCGGTACTTCTGTGCCTGTTTGGCATAGACGTAAAATGAGGTGGTGGTCACGCTCCACTTGGCTTTCAGATTGGTGCTCAGTGACTTGTCATTAAACTTCTTTATCACCTTTTCCGCTGCTCCGCAGGGCAGCAGAACGGCAACTGCCATAAAAAGCAACACGCCTTTTTTTAACATCTTCTCTTCCTCCTGATTTTACAGTTACTCAATGACCCGGAACACAGTTTTGACAGTGTGAGCTGCTCCTTTGAACTTCATCACCAGCTTTTTGGCAGGGAGCTTCACAAAGTTGCGGAACTCTTTGGCATCGGCGATCTCAACAGGATATTCAAAGGCTGCTTCAACTTTGACATTGCCGCTTGAAAGGAGTATCTTACACTCATCCAGACGGGTGCACTCAACACCGCTTCTCAGGGCAAAGTTGAAGGTGTATTCATGCTCAGCAGGAGCGCTGACCTTGTCGGTCAGTTCAAGGGAACACTCCTGAAATTCAACTTTCCGCTCCCACAGCACTTCTTCCCAGCCGGGGGCGTTTGAAGTCATGGTGCTTGAAATGGTGTTATTATTCCAGGGTGTCACCTGACAGACAGGTGCGGCGAGCCAGGTATAAAGTCCCTGCAATACACTGTCCCCTTTGCCGTCCACCAGCATGGAAGTGTGGTTGGAGCTCTGTTTGAAGTATTCAGAGAAATCTTCATCATCATAGCTGCAGCAGCCGGGGTCCATGAGGAACCCTTCCCCCTTGAAGAAACAGCTGACCGCCTGTTTTCCCCCGTGAAAGTGGGAAAGTTTCGCAAGCAAGGGGGAGCAGTCAAAGAGCAGATAGTTCCCTTTGCTGTCCTTTTTGATGGCGATCTTCGACTCTTCAAGAAGGAGCTGGAACTTATTTTTCTCTTTCACACTGCCCAGACTGGCGATAAAAATAGACATATCGAGGGGATATCCGTCGCTGACGACGGTGGAAAATCCGTCAGGCTGGCGGGCGGCGCAGCAGAATTCAAATGCCTTTGCCGCTCTTGCTTTGGCTTCGTCACTGATCTTGAAGCCTTCATTGGCGGCGATGTTGAGGGCATCCCGGGTGATCCAGCTTTCAAAGAAGTGGTAAGAGGGACTCAAGTCATAGAGCATACCGTCAGAGAGAAAGTCGTTCTGAATATGGAATGAACACATCTTTTCCGCGACGGGGAGCCATTTTTCTGTACCCCGTGTGCCCTTGAAAAAGGCGCACGCCATCAGCAGAGCCATGGCACGGAGTGCCTGATGGTTGCCGCGGCTGAGCTTGACGTGGGACTCCTCAGCCCAGAAGATATTCTGACCGTGGGTGAAGACGAAATCTTCAAGGATCCCGTTTTCTTCAGGGGTAAGGAGCTCCATATCTTTGAGAAAGTACATGGCGTAAATGCCGTGGATGATACGGCTGGCAGGCTGAAAGTCGAACCACTGATAGGGGACAGGGGCGTTGAATTCCGGTCCCATGGCGTTGTACTCCTCATCCCTGCGGCGGAGTATCTCATCGTGGAAATCACAGGTCGCCTGCTGAGTGGGGGGAGCTTTGAGTTCAGGGGTTTTAGCAAATCTCAAAAGCACTTCAAGGACTTCTCTGCCCAGCTTCTTATCATTGGTTTTCCGGGCGTGGTTCGCCATGGGGGCGATAAAGTACATGCGGTTGATCCAGCTGGTGCGCTCGATGGTGCGCCAGAAGTTGTATTTGAGGAAGTCCACATTTTTGTAGCCGCCGAACTCATCAAGAGCGCCCTTTTCCACCACGGCAGCGGTGTACCCGGCATCGTTGACTGTACCGATGATCTCACGGTTGATGAAGGAGCCTCCCCCGTCAAAGGGATAGAGTTCAAAGAAGCTGTATCTGTCAAAAAGTTCCATCCCCAATGCAGGGGTAAAACGGTCGATAAGGCGTGTCATTCCTCAAATATCCTTTACATTCAAATGTTTACGCAAAAAGAGGATAGCTTTTTCCATGCTTTCAGGCGGGATCCTGTGCCCGGACTTGTGGTCGTCAAGGAGCATATTTTCCCTGTCCCCCCTTATGAGTGCAGCACGGTCAAAGAAGGCATTGGTGCCTTCGTTGTCATAGTGTCCGGCAATGACCATGAGAGGGGTTTTTGAAAGGGCAAGGAGCTGAGCGTGTTCCATATTTTTTTCTTCCATGGCTTTCACTTTTTCGCCCCAGTACCATATATCCTCCCAGTTGGTCTGGTGCCACCCGATCCCCCAGTCGCTTGCCACGGCAGCTTTGAGCCGGGGCTCCAGACACGCCATGTAAAAGGCGATCTTGCCCCCCAGGGAGTGCCCCATTACGCCGATGCGTTCACTGTCGAGTCTTTCATCTTCACAAGCGAGATCCACCAGCAGCTGATTGTCGTAAAGGAGTTTCCCTGAACCGCTCCAGTGGGGGTTATCTTTAAGGAGCTCCGTTGCGGCGGCAGCCCAGCGGGTGAAATCCTCGGGCATATCATTTTGGATATAGGTGCGGTAATAAGAGGTGCAAGTCAGGACAGCAAAGCCTGCCTGAGCAAGTTTTGCGCCTCTGTTCCAGGTATCGGGGGAGCGCCCTTCCATGGAGAACTCCGCCCCGGTTTCAGGATCGAAGCCGATGATCCGTGTGGGGACGTAGAAGGGCATGATGACCGTCGGATAGGGGGCTTTGCCTTTGTGGGGCAGCAGCAGCATGGTCTGCTGGAATTTCCCGGGGGCGTTGTTCTGGCGGTAAAGTTCGCCGTCGAAGCCGGGACCTGAAAACTTTTTATAAAGAGTGCACTTTTTTTCGTAGAAATAAGAGTCTGCAGGTTTGCCGAAAAACTCTTCCCAATCCAGCTTCCACTGCCGGAGTTCAGCGGGAGTCGGGATCCCCCGGTTCTGCACATTGAGATAATGGTATTTTTTTCCGTCTGAAAACTCCCTGACGCCATCTGGCAGCAGAGTTGTGTCAAGAGTTTCTCCTGACCATGAGAGTTTGACGACACCGGAAACCGTTTCCCCTGAGAAGACCTCTTTCATGGAGCGCTCCTTTATTTTTTACAAGCTTTTTCAATCCCTGACCGTCCGTTCCATGCCCTTGCCCAGATCGAACATGGGCTGACTTGCTTTGGGGCGGGGACCATATTGGCGTGAGGCGTTTTCGATATCCTCATCCATCAGGATCTGTGAAGCAGGCTTCTTATTGCCGTCGGGATTGACAAAGTCTCTTCCCCGTATCGCTTCAACGCCGCCGATGCGGGTGACGATACCGGTTTTCGGGTTGCGGTAAAGCTGGGGAATGGTGTTGGAGGTCTTCCAGAAGGTATTGTTGACGTTGGCTCCGTCTATACTGAAGGAGAGGTAGTGGAAAATACGGGGCGTCAAAGGAACAAGTATGTGGATACGGCTGAGCATATCCACTTCGATCTGCAGTTTTTCATATCCCATCTGATGTCCCAGCCGGACCACTCCGTAAATATTTTTGCTGTCGGAAACCACCAGATAATAGTATTTGCGCCTTTTATCGTACATGGTACGCACCTCATAGGTCCTTTCTGTGCTCTGAAGGCGGCTTTTGTTGTAGATATCAGGGATACCCACTGTTTTTTTCCAGATCACGGCGCCGTGTTCCACCTGAAAGAAGCGGTCGGGGGTCTTGTATTCTTTGGGCAGCATAGCGTGTGAAATATAGGCGTGGATCTTGTAGTTATCCACCTGATCGATGTTGTAGAACTCATTGACAGGAACGATGATGGAACGGATCTCGCCCGGTCTCAGGATCAGACCGTCGATGGAAATTTCCTTGTTGGGGCGTTTGGAAACGAATTTCTGCCCCACGCCTGAGATCTCCAGCATCAGGAATCCCTGAAGCCTCGGGGATTTGCCGAAAAGCAGCGGTTTGCCGGTGTCGTTCCGGAATGTGATCTTGGCGTAGACCGGTTCAAACTGCAAAAAGCAGTTGCGGTTGATCTCAAGAGCCATACCGATCTGTCCGAAAAGCAGAGAACCTGCGGAAAGCATCAGCAAAGCAAAAGCCAAAAGGAGCTTTTTCATTATGACCGTACCTCATTCATTTTTTGTTTGAGAAAATTTCCCAGCTCCGCCCCCACATAACCGGGGTTGATGTTGTGGCAAAGAGAACCGGGAGTCAGGGGGCAGACCCTTTTCATACATCCGCAGCAGCTCAGATCATCTCTTTTGAATACCCTGTGCTCCATGCCGTAGGGGCCTGTCAGTTCAGGGAGCGTGGGACCGAAAAGTGCAAAAACACAACTGCCCGCCAGAGCGGCGATGTGCATGGGACCTGAATCGTTGGTCAGGACCGCATGGGCAAGATACATGACTGACACCAGCTGAACAAGAGAGGTTTTTCCCGTCAGGTCGATGGCATCAGGGATCATTTTTCTGATGGCATCCGCAGCGGCCTTTTCACCGGGACCGCCCACGATCACGGCGCCGCATCCGGGAGCGGCATTCCGTGCCTCAAGAAAGATCTTTCCGAAAAGTTCCGGAGGAAAAACTTTGCTTTCCCAGCGGGCTCCGGGAACGATGACCGCAAAGTGTTCCGGCAGCGGGGGAAGTCCCTGAGTCCGCCGGGGGATCTCCACATCGGGAACCGGAAATGAGGTACTGCACAGCTTGTTCACCAGCTCAGCGTATCTGCTGACGGCGTGCTGTTCCATAAGGACATCCACCTTGCGGTTGTAAAAAAGAGCGGCGCTTTTCTCTCTGGGAGAGGCGAATCCCGCCACGATACAGCTGCGGGAGCACCAGCTCAGAAAACCGCTGCGGAAGAGCCCCTGAAAATCTATTGTGATCTCATACTCCTCCTGCCGGACCTCACGGATCAGCTTCCAAAGTTCAGCAGCTCCGCCGGGGAACGAGCCCAGTTCACGGCGTCGGAAAAGGATCTTTTTACGCACCGGGAAGGGGGAAAGATCCAAAAGATCCGCAAACGCCGGGTGGATCACGAAGTCCAGCTCCATGTCAGGGTATGAGCGCCGCAGCAGTTCGAGGGCGGGGAAAGTGTGGACAACATCGCCGAGGCTGCTCGGCTTGATGACCAGAATTTTGCCTGTTTTGCCCATGATCGTTCAGTTTCCCGGGGGAAAAAAGATCAGGAGCCGTATTCAAGACGTTCCGCAAGACGGGCGGGGAGTCCGGCATCCAGGATCTTCTGCTGTGTGGTCTTGATATCGTAGGGCAGAAGGTAACGGCTCATAGTCATCTGATCGGTATCCCAGATCGCAAAGCTGGCTCTGGGATCGCCGTTGCGGGGCTGACCGATGCTGCCCACATTGAAAAGGTATTTGTTGTTCTTGCGGTACTCAACAGTGATAACTTCAGGACGTGTCACATCTTCATCATCAAATTCGCCGCTCCACGCATTGATCATCTCAATGGGGCGTTCCCCGGGAGAGGTGAGCTGTTTTTTCACAAATGCCACAGGCACATGGGAGTGACCGCAGAAGCAGAGATTGGAACGCTGATAAGAGAAGTTGTCCTCAGCGTGGAACTGATCCAGGATGTACCCCCAGTTGGAAGGTGTATCCAGTGTGGCATGTACCAATGTGGCGTTGAGAAACATTTCTTCATATTTCGCCTCATCCAGATACCGTCTGCCATCTTCGTCGATCTGTTCCCGGGTCCAGGCAACAGCTCTTTTGGCATTGGGGTTGAAGCCGGATTCAGAAATATCTCCGCGCACGGTGTAGTCATCGTGGTTTCCGCGGACCCTTGCAACGATATTGAGCTGACGGACAAGGTTAAGACATTCATTGGGATTGGCATTGTAACCCACAACATCTCCCAGGGAAATATACTCGGTGATACCCAATTCGCGGCATTTTTCCAGAACTGTTGTCAAAGCCTCCAGATTGGAGTGAATATCACTCAGGATCGCATACCTCGCCATAATGAACCTTTACCTCACATATCTCAAATTTTAACTCGGACTCCACAAATCGGAAAAACAGAAAAGAACGGCATCTGTTCCTCATTTGCCGTCACTCCAACTGCTTTTTCGCAACTGCTTTTTCTCTGAAAAGGTGCAAGCAACCACTGTAAGCCGGATTCTGTGTCCCCTTAAAAGCGGACGGCAGCCATCTGTCTGTGCGACCAGTACCCGGAACTCGTAACGCCGGAGAGCTGCGGCTCGTTCCCTATTTGGTCTTGCTGCGGGAGGAGTTTACATTTGCGGCGTGCCTCTCAGCACCGCCCGGTGGGCTCTTACCCCGCCATTTCACCCTTGCCCCGGAGGAGTCACCCCCTCACGCGGCGGTATAATTTCTGTTGCACTTGTCTTTCTGCGGAATATGGTCCGCAGCATCCTTCTTTTCAAAAGGACTCCCTGCTCCCGGCAGTCCGGACTTTCCTCAGGCGGAGTCTGACAGAAACGCCGAAACCTTTCAAGCTCCACCCGCGGCTGCCCGCGGTCACAAACACCAAAACTATCCAAATATAGCACAAGTTTCCATATTATTCAAGTATCAAAAGGAAAAAAATCTTTTATTTGGCAAAAAAAGCAATAAAAATCCCCGTCCCGAAAATCGGCAGGGGACGGGGGGAAGGGAAAAGATTCCTCAGCTGCGGTGTTTGGCGGCAGCACTGATAAGGGCATCAAAAATGCGCTTGCGATGGTCAGGATCATCGATGCGCTCAGGATGCCACTGGACACCCAGACCGAACTCCCGGTCCTGACACTCGATGGACTCCACAACACCGTCGGCGGTACTGCGGGAGGTGATCCTGAAGTTTCTGCACTCAAAAGCCGGGTTCACCGCCTGATGGTGACAGGAGTTCACCCGGAGGTACTTCTGACCGAAAAGCTCACGGATCAGAGAGTTTTCCTCTGTTTCCACAAAGTGATAGGTGTCGGGACGGTGCTCTTTTTCAGTGTCCACATAGCTGTTGCGGTGGCGGACGGTAAGGTCATCCAAATGCTGTATGAGCTTGCCGCCGGAACCTACGCAGAGCTCCTGACACCCGAGACAGACCCCCAGAAAGGGAAGATCGCCTGCCAGAACAGCCTTCACCAGAGCAAGGTGTGCTCCGGCAATATCCTCCCGGAGCATGGCATGGTTGCCTTCGATGGGTTTTTCCCCGAAAAAGTGCGGCGGGATATCGGGACCGCCGATGAAGATCATGGCGTCCACATACTCCAGATAGCGCAGAGACTCCTCAACTGTAAGAAAAGCAGGAATGGTCAGGGGAAGACCACCGTGGTCGTGGACCGCCTGACAGTAGGCTTGGGGATGAGGGTAAACAGTATTGACTCTGACCGCAGTCGGAACCCCGGTCATACCGATGACAGGACGCTTCATTTTCACATGTTCCATGCTTTGACAATGGCTTTGGCAATATCTTCGTGGATGGACGCCAGAGGATGGGTCCCGTCACGGCTGACCACACACTCGCTCAAGGGGGCGCTGCCGTGGAGTTCATGGAAAAGAGCATCCAGAGGCACGCTGTTGGCGCCCATCTCATCGGCGGCGGCACGGGCGGCAAGATAATATTCTTTGATGATCTCCCCGTGGGCAAGGTAAGCCTTGCCTTCAAAGCCGAAAGGTGTTGCGATGGAAACCTTTTTGATCCCTTTCAAATGGCACAGATGCGCCATCCATGCAAGGTTGCAGCGGTAGGCTTCGGCTGAAACGGTGGGTTCATCCGCCCAGCATCCTCTGCCCACAGCGGCATCGTTGGCACCCAGAAAGATGAAAACAGCATCGGGTTCCAGGTCGAGGACCTCTGTTTTGAAGCGGGTAAGAGCGTGGGGGGTCTTGTCGCCGCCGAGACCGGCGTTGATGACGGTGTTGTCGGGCAGAAGCTCCTGAAGGTACTTCACATAGGAGTTTTCCCCCTGGGTGAGACTGTCACCCAGACAGACGACTTTTTCTCCTTTGGCAAGGAAAGGCTGCGTCAGATCGAGCATTTGTTTGATTTCCTTATATTGATTTGGCTTGTGGATTCATTTGAAAAGACCGTAAACTGCCGTCTCCCCCAGCTGTTCTTCGATCCGGAGCAGCTGATTGTATTTGGCAACTCTTTCTCCCCGGGCAAGGGAACCGGCTTTGATCTGTCCCGATCCCAGCGCCACGGCAAGGTCGGCGATGAAGGGGTCGCAGGTCTCCCCTGAACGGTGGCTGACGATGGTCCTGTAATTGTTGTTATGGGCAAGAAAAGCTGTGTCGCAGCATTCGGTCAGTGTGCCGATCTGGTTGGGCTTGAGAAGGATGGCGTTGGCACATTTTTCTTCAACGCCCTTGCGGAGCCGTTGGAAATTTGTCACAAAAAGATCATCCCCTACCAGCTGACACTTTTCCCCCAGTTCGGCGGTGAGTGTCCGCCAATCCTGCCAGCTTTCTTCGGCGAGACCGTCTTCGATGGAGTCCACAGGGAACTTCAAAGTAAGCTCTTTGAGGAATCCGATCTGCTCTGCGGCAGTGAGCTTTGCGCCATTTTCTTCAAAAAGGGAGTAGTCATAAATGCCGTCATGAAAGAAGCTGTTTGCCGCAACATCCAGAGCGATGGTCATATCCTCTCCCGGGGTGAGCCCTGCCCTTTCAATGGCAGAAGTGAGCATCTCAAGCACGGCGCAGCACCCGCCTCTGAGCTCATGGGGGGCAAATCCGCCCTCATCGCCCACGGCGACAGACCATTTGCGTTCTTCGAGGAGCTGCCGCAGGGCGGAAATGACCCGCCGGGAGCGGCAGAGGGCGTCAGAAAAGGAATCGGCTTGGGCACAGCGGAGCATGAACTCCTGAAAAGCACAGGGCGCTCCTGAGTGGACTCCGCCGTTGAAGACGTTCAGCATGGGAACAGGCAGATATTTGGCGTTGCTCCCCCCCAGATAGCGGTACAGCGGCAATCCAAGCTCCATGGCGGCGGTGCGGGCACAGGCAAGGGAGACCCCCAGTATGGCATTGGCTCCCAGAGAGCTTTTGTCAGGAGTCCCGTCAGCAAGACACATCTCCTGATCTATGCCGCACTGATCAAAAAGATCCATGCCGACGATCTCAGGCGCAATGAGCTCCTCTATGTTGCGGAGCGCCTTGCGGACCCCTTTGCCCTCATAGCGTTTCCGGTCCCCGTCACGGAGTTCAAAGGCCTCGGCACCGCCTGTGGATGCCCCCGCAGGGACCGATGCTCTGCCGCAGGTCCCTGCGGCGGATTCCACTTCGACCTCTACTGCCGGATTCCCTCTGGAGTCCAATATTTCACGGGCACTGACGGAACGTATTTCTGACATATCACGACCCTTCAATTATGGTTAACAGATTGTTTTATCTTCTGAGGTGATTTCAAAAGTCATTCAAAAAATGGCTTTCGATGCATTCGCAAAGAGCTGTAACAGGAGCTTTGAAATTGCCTCTTCTGTCATATAATATACGGCGGTGAACCTTTTTTTTCAAGAGCTGACGGAAAAAATGTGCTCCGGAAAAACACCCCCGGCTCTTCAAGCTTTATTTACACAGGAACAGAGCCAAATAAAAAACCCCCGCACTGTTTCCAGTACAGGGGTCGGAGTGATTTCAAGCGTTGAACAGCCGATGATTACATCATGCCGCCCATTCCGCCCATGCCTCCCATGCCGCCTGCGGGCATGGCAGGTTCTTTTTCTTCCTTGATGTCGGTGATGAGACACTCGGTGGTGAGCATCAGACTGGCGACAGAGGAGGCGTTCTGCAGAGCAGTACGGACAACCTTGGCAGGATCGATGATACCGGCCTTGACCATATCGGTGTAGGCTCCGGTAGCGCAGTCAAAACCTTCGTTGCCGGAACCAGCTTTGACCTTCTCGACCACGACACTGCCTTCATAACCGCCGTTGGTGGCGATCTGACGCAGGGGTTCTTCGATGGCGCGGGCGATGATGGAAACACCGATGGCCTGGTCTCCGGTGAGCTGCAGACCGGCAAGCTTGGCAGCAGCGCGGATCAGAGCAGTACCGCCGCCGGGGACGATACCTTCGTCAACAGCAGCACGGGTGGCGTGCAGAGCGTCGTCCACACGGTCTTTCTTCTCTTTCATTTCAGTTTCGGTGGCAGCACCGACGCTGATGACGGCAACACCGCCAGCCAGCTTGGCAAGACGCTCCTGGAGCTTCTCGCGGTCGTAGTCGCTGGTGGTCTCGGCGATCTCACGGCGGATCTGGGCAACACGGCCCATGATGGCTTCCTTGGTGCCGGCGCCTTCGACGATGGTGGTGTTCTCTTTGGTGATGGTGACACGTTTGGCTTTACCCAGCTGGTCGATGGTGACATTTTCCAGCTTGATGCCCAGATCTTCGGTGATGCAGGTGCCGCCGGTCAGGATAGCGATATCCTGCAGCATGGCTTTGCGGCGGTCGCCGAATCCGGGAGCCTTCACAGCGCAGATGTTCAGGATGCCACGCATCTTGTTGACCACCAGAGTGGCAAGAGCTTCGCCTTCCACATCCTCAGCGATGATGAGGAGGGGCTTGGATTCCTTGGCGACACTCTGCAGCAGGGGCAGCAGGTCGTTCAGGTTGCTGATCTTCTTTTCGTGGATCAGGAGATAGCAGTCATCCAGGACAGCTTCCATGGTCTCGGTGTTGGTGACGAAATAGGGGGAAAGATATCCCTTGTCGAACTGCATACCTTCGACAACGTCGAGAGTGGTTTCCAGAGTTTTGGCTTCTTCCACGGTGATGGTGCCGTCCTGACCGACCTTTTCCATAGCTTCAGCGATGATGTTGCCGATGGTGGCATCGCTGTTGGCGGAAATGGTGGCGACCTGAGCGACCTTGTCGCTGACGCCCACGCTGATGGCGGCAAGTTCTTTGACCACGACTTCAACAGCCTTTTCAATACCGCGCTTCAGCTCCATGGGATTGGAACCGGCGGTGACGTTCTTCAGACCTTCACGGTAGATGGCTTCGGCGAGAACGGTGGCAGTGGTGGTACCGTCACCGGCGATATCGTTGGTCTTGCTGGCGACTTCCTTGACCATCTGGGCGCCCATGTTGGCATAGGGGCACTGGAGTTCGATCTCCTTGGCGACGCTGACACCGTCTTTGGTGATCTGGGGGGAGCCGAATTTCTTGTCAAGGACCACGTTGCGGCCTTTGGGACCCAGAGTGGCTTTGACAGCCTTGGCAAGGAGGGTCACACCTTCGAGAATGCCGCGACGGGCTTCATCGGAAAAAACAAGTTGTTTAGCCATAATATAAATTCTCCTTAAATAAAAACTTTTGTCTCAAATCTTCAGCCGACGATGGCGAGGATATCGTCCTGATTGACGACTTTGTACTCTTTGTCGCCGACTTTGACTTCGGTGCCGCCGTAACGGCTGGTCAGAACGATATCGCCGACTTTGACGTCAAAGGGGATCTTGTTGCCGTTTTCATCGTTCTTGCCGGTACCGAGAGCGACGACGCGGAATTCCTGGGGTTTTTCCTGTGCGGAATCGGGAATGAAGATACCGCCCTTCATCTGTTCCTTGTTCTCACAGAGCTCCAGCAGAACGCGGTCGCCGAGGGGTTGGATGTTAGCCATTTTTTAATTCTCCTTTTATGTTTGTTTTGGGATCGTTCCCGTTAAATCATTCAAGACGGACCCGTATATTTTCCGGGTCCGTTTGTTTGTTTTATTACTTGACGACTTCAGCGTCGATCACATCATCGCCGCCCGCTTTGGGACCGTTGGCACCGCCATCCTGGGGAGGGGGTGTTCCGGCTCCGGCGGCACCGGCAGTTTGCTGCTGGGCGTAGACGGCTTCGCCCATCTTCATGGCGAGCTGTTCGATCTCCTGCATCTTGGCTTTCATGCCTTCGGTATTGTCGTTTTTGATATCCTCTTTCAGGGCATCCAGTTTGGTCTGGAGTTCGCTCTTGACCTCAGCGGGGACCTTGTCGCCGAACTCGTTGATCTGCTTCTCAAGCTGATAGACCATGGAGTCTGCACGGTTTTTGGTTTCCACCTTGTCTTTGATGGCTTTGTCTTCATCGGCGTGAGCCTTGGCTTCGTTGACCATCTTTTCGATTTCGGCGTCACTCAGACCGCTGGATGCGGTGATGGTGATATTCTGTTCCTTGCCGGTGCCCTTGTCTTTGGCGGTGACATGGAGAATACCGTTGGCGTCGATATCAAAGGTCACTTCGATCTGGGGCACGCCGCGGGGAGCAGGAGCGATACCGTCAAGTTTGAAGATACCCAGCTGTTTGTTGGCGTTTGCCATTTCACGTTCACCCTGGAGCACCCGGACATCCACAGCGGGCTGATTGTCGCTGGCGGTGGAGAAGATCTCGCTCTTGCGGGTGGGGATGGTGGTGTTGCGCTCGATGAGCTTGGTCATGACGCCGCCCATAGTCTCGATACCCAGTGACAAAGGAGTCACATCAAGGAGCAGCACATCGTTGACCTGTCCGCCCATGACACCGCCCTGAATGGCGGCACCGGCAGCCACGACTTCGTCGGGGTTGACACCCTTGTGGGGGTCTCTGCCGAAGATGGCTTTGGCGGTTTCCTGAACTTTGGGCATACGGGTCATACCGCCCACAAGGATCACCTCTTTCACATCAGCGGTGCTGACTTCGGCATCCTTCATGCAGTTGATGCAGGGGATGCGGGTGCGCTCAAGAAGAGGATCGCAGAGCTGTTCCAGCTTGGCGCGGGTCAAGGTCATGTTCATGTGTACAGGACCGGAGGCGTTCATGGTGATGAAGGGCAGATTGATGTCGGAGCTCATGGAGCTTGACAGTTCGCACTTTGCCTTTTCCGCCGCCTCTTTCAGACGCTGGAGCGCCTGAGCATCGGCACGCAGATCCACACCGTTTTCCTTCTGGAACTCGTCAGCAAGGTAGTTGATGATGAGCAAGTCAAAGTCGTCACCGCCCAGCATGGTGTCGCCGTTGGTGGCTTTCACCTCAAAGACGCCGTCGCCGATGTCAAGGGTGGAGATATCGAAGGTACCGCCGCCCAGGTCGTAGACGGCAACAGTCTCTTCGCTTTTCTTGTCAAGTCCGTAGGCAAGAGCGGCAGCGGTGGGCTCGTTGATGATGCGGAGCACCTCAAGACCGGCGATCTTACCGGCATCCTTGGTCGCCTGACGCTGACTGTCGTTGAAGTAGGCGGGAACGGTGATCACCGCCTGAGTGATGGTTTCGCCCAGAAAGGCTTCTGCATCGGTTTTCAGCTTCTGCAGGATCATTGCAGAGATCTCCGGGGGGGAGTAGCTGCGGTCGCCCACCTGAACGTGTGCGTCACCGTTGGCGGCGCTGACGATCTCATAGGGGACCAGATCCCGCTCGCGCTGGGTCTCTGCAAATTTCCGTCCCATGAGGCGCTTGATGGAAAAGATGGTATTTTTGGGGTTGGTCACTGCCTGACGCTTGGCGGTCTGCCCCACCAGACGTTCACCGTTCTTGGTGAAAGCGACGATGGAGGGAGTGGTCCGGGCGCCTTCGGCGTTGGGAATGATCTTGTATTCGCCGTTTTCCATGACAGCCATGCAGCTGTTGGTGGTTCCGAGGTCGATACCGAGAATTTTTGCCATGATTGAATCTCCTTCATGTTCCGGGCTCCGCCTCTTTCAGAAGGCGCCGCCCATTTGTTTTCATTTGCATTCGTCCACAATACAAGCAAAAAGCGTGCCAACATTGAAAAAGCATGGAAAAAAGCGAAAAAAAAGCTGAAGTGTGCCAAATTGTCACACATTCTGTGCCATGTCCCGCCCTCTGTGTCACACTGTGCCGGGAGTGTGACACAGGCGTTTTCCAGGGACAAAGAAGGATCATCTCTGTTTCGGAACCAGCAGAGCGCAGAGGGAGTTGAGAAGTGCCATAACTGCGGCAACGGCAAAAAGTGCCCCCACGCCGAAGCGGAGCCAGATCCAGCCCCCCACAGGGGCGGCGATGATGGAGATCAGGTGGTTGATGGAGATACCTGTTGACAGAGTGGAGGTCACTTCATCTCTGCTGTCAGAGATATCCTTCACATAAAGGTTGGTGGCAAGGGCGGTGGTGCTGATGATGGAGTCCAGCAGAAAGTTGGCACCCACCACCCACACGGCGATTTTTCCGGGAAAGATGTTCCCTGCATATCCGTAAAGCAGACAGACGAAAAAGAGGATCACCGTGTCATAGATCATGACGTTGCGGTACCCGATCCGGTCAGTGAGTTTCCCCACGAGGGGGGCGGCAAAGATGTTGATCCCTGCGCCCACGGCGAAAAGAGCCGCCATGAGAGCGGTGTCGAAATCGTAGACCTTGATGAGTACGAAGGGGGCAAAAGTGAGGAAGATCTGTTTTCTGGCGCCGTAAAAAAGTTCAAGAGCGTAGAAGATCTTGTATTTTCTGTTGAAGTAGAGCCGGGGGCGTTTGGCAGGGGATTCGGGATTTTTTGGGATGAGCATGGCAGCAAGGCTGGCGGCGGCAAGAAGGGCGATGACCAGCCACACCGCATCATAGACCAGAAGTTTATTGGCGACTCCCAGCAGATTGACAGCGGCAAAAAAGATCCCGGCAACAATAAGGCTGCCTGCCACTGTTCCCACGTTCATGGTACCTGTGACAAGTCCCAGAGCGACACCTCCTTTGCCCGGAGCGGCGATCTCCATGGTCAGCGCCTGGCGGACGGGCATCATCAGATGTTCACCGGTGCTCCAGATCATGATAAAGAGGATCACCCAGATCTTATCGGCGGGTATCATGAGAGCCGCCACACCGATACAGGCGATGAGGGCGCCCATTTTCATCACCTTCCAGTTGCCCGCCTTGTGGAGCAAAGCCAGCATAAAGACCAGAAGGAGTCCGGGCATTTCCCGGAAGAACTCCAGCCACCCCCGTTCCAGTTCGGTAAAGTTGTGGATATCGGTCAGATAGTTGTTCATGACCGCCTGAAAACATCCGAAAGCCACGCCCCAGAGGGCGACGCTCAGAAAAAAGGCTCCTGCCGATTTCCCCGGGGGAAAGGCACTTTCAAGTTTGCTTTTGAAGCTCATGGTTTGGGATCTCCTTATTTGATATTTCCATAATATACTGCTGCAAAGATTTTTTTTCAATGTCAAAGCCCTTGACAAAAAGTGTTTTGTGTGCTATATTAGAGAATCGTCATACCGGGTCGGGCCCCAATTCAACAGGCTTGACACCTGATCCGGAGCATCAAAAACAACAAAAATGAAAGGGATTGGTTATGCCAACCGCAAGTCGAGCAAAGCACAAATTCTGCCGCCGCGTCGGACAGTGCATCTGGAACGACCCCAGCTGCCCCAGTGTCAAACGCCCCATGCCTGCCGGACCCCACTCTTCCAAGGGTCGCCGCAGCAAACTTTCCACCTACGGAACCTTGCTGATCGAAAAGCAGAAACTGAAGAACTACTACGCTGTGAGCGAAAAGCATCTGCGCAACGCCTTCCTCAAGGCCAAAGCCGGACTGGGCAACACTGCTGAAAAACTTTTCCGCAGCCTTGAACTGCGTCTGGACGCCATGGTCTACCGCGCCGGTTTCGCTCCCACCATCTTCGCCGCCAAGCAGTATGTCAACCACGGTCACATCTATGTGGACGGCAAAAAGGTTGACCGCGCCGGTTTCCTGCTCCGCGAAGGTCAGGTGATCTCCATCGATGCTGAGAAGTCTCCCAACATTGCCGCCATGGCAAAGAAGAGCAACGCCACTGTTCCGGCTTACATGGAAGTCGATCTCGACAATCTGAAAGCCACTCTGGTGCGCATTCCCCAGATCGAAGAGATCCCGGTGAGTGTCAAGATCATGAGCGTCATCGAATACTACGCCCGCTGATCTACGCTCACAGAGCACAAAAAACTCCGGTTTCAGCCGGAGTTTTTTTATGCCTTTTTTCCGGACCTGTCAGAGCTGTCGGACCAAACAGGTATACTCCTTGCAGCATAACGGGGGGGGAACAAAAAAACTGCTGCAAAACATTGAGTTTGCAGCAGCTCTCAAGCCTTATTGAGAGAAACTTTATTTTTTCTTTGCGGGCCAGACCAGTTTGGGGTCTGTGGTGTATTTTTTCAGATCGGAATTGCTTTTGCGCAGCTCGGTGATGATGATTTTCGCCAGCAGCTGAGCGCCGGCTTTGTTGGTGTGAGAGGGATCGATCTTGCCGGTCTTGGGGTTGATGCGGTAGAGTTTTCCGGCGGCTTCTTCACCTATGGCAATGAAGTACTTTGCCTGATTTTCAGCCAGTTCCAAACAGGGGAGTTTCAGTTCGGCGGCAACTTCACGCATTGCCTTGCTGTAGGGGGCGCGGCTCGGAACATAGGGTCCGGTTTTTTTGCGGAACACAGCCTTATTGGTCTTGGGATCCCGAACCAGAGACTGATTGATGGTGACAAAGATGACCTTGGCGCCGATGGCCTTGGCTTCGGCGGCGTAGCGGCGCAAGTTATCCTTGTAGGTAGTCTCAGCCTTGGAGGGATGTTTCTTTCCGGGGGTGTCGTTGGCGCCCAGAGTCATGAAAACGTAATCCGGTTTGGCTTTGAGAAGCTGATCCCACTTGCCCCGGGAGCGGAAGGTCACTGTGCTGTAACCGCTGACGGCAAAGTTCAGGACCTTGACATTGGATTTGAAATAGTCGCCCAGAAACTCTCCCCAACCGTAAATAAGTTTGGGATCCTTGCTCTTGTACCCCTGACAGGCGGAACTTCCTGCAAGGGCGACCTTGATCTGGGGGTCGGCGGCTTCCAGAGCGAAAGCGCTCACCAGCATGGCGGCATACAGCATTTTGATGATTTTCATAACGGTACTCCTTGTTAAGTATTTTTGGGTTTCTATTTAAATTTAACACTGTTTTTCTGCTTTTACAACCTCAAAATCTTTTTTTCAGGGAAAAATGCCTCAAAAATCTGCAATATGCGGCGTTCCGGGAGTTACGGACAAAGGAAAGTTGTCCTATTTCTCCATGCCGGAAACAGACTCTTTCAAAAATTTTCCGTATAAAAAGGGGATTTCTTATCATTTATCACTTGAAAAGTGCAAGATCATGGTGTATATTATGAGCATATCATCACAGATGATACCCGAAACAGGGGCGTATAGCTCAGTTGGTTAGAGCGTCACGTTGACATCGTGAAGGTCGTAGATTCGAGTTCTACTACGCCCACCATCCTTCGCTAAAGCTACGGATGGCAG
>JAFTIE010000160.1 GCA_017457065.1 Lentisphaeria bacterium | reverse complement strand
TTGTCAAAGCGCCCTCTTCTTCGATCTGACAAAGGGAGCGTTTTTCCGCCTTCGCATAAAGCTACGGCGGGACAAGCGGCTGTTACCTTTCCCCCTCCGCATAAAGCTACGGCGGGACAAGCCAGGTAGCAAGTGCAAACTCCCCTTTGCAGCTCTTTGCGAATGGCATCGAAAGCCATTTTTTGAATGACTTTTGAAATTACCTCTTCTTACAGAAAACCTTTGAATGCCGCAGGGTCAGGTCCCATGGGACGCCCTGCGGTTTTCTTTGTACACAGGGGATTGTGGGGGAAATAATCTTTCCAATCCCAGGGGGTGAAGACTCCCTGTCTGATGGCTCCCTGTTCATTTTTTGCCTCAGCAGCTTCAAATTTCGGGTAGAGCTTGTCTCTTTCGGCAAGGGAGGCGTAGGTTTTTATGACAGGGGTCGAAGGTATTTGAGGATTGACAAAGATATTGGTCTCTTTTCCCCCTTTGAGTTTGCGGAACCGGGGAAAGGTCACATGTCCCCGGGTGCTGCCCAGCAATGTGCCTGCCATAATTCTTTCGGCAGGGGGGATCCGCAGATAGAAGCAGTTGTACTCTGCCGTGATGAGTTCGGGGAAGGGCAGTCCCAGAAGAGGGTTGCGCTGTTTCTGCATGACGGTGTCAAAGAAGATGTTGTGGGTAATGGTGATCTTCATGGGCAGATGGTTCATGGCAAGGGGAGTGAGCTGGTTGATGTGGAAAAGGTTGTTCCGCAGCAGGGCATTATCGCACTTGACGAGGAACATGCCGTTGAATCCCCTGAGCATCACGCAGTTTTCCACGGTCAGATTTTCCACATATTCCGCCTGAACACTGCCGCCTGAGTAGTTGGGGGCGCGTCCGTCAAAGATGGTACGGGTCACTTTGATGTTTTTACCGCTTATCAGCTGGATGGCTCCCCGGTCGGTGCCGTTGAAGAAACGGCAGCGGAATCCGTCAAAGTGCAAATAAGATTTGTTCTGGCTGCGGAAGGCGAAAGAAAGTTTCTGCCCGTCACCGTCAAGATAGACCTTTTCTTTCGGTGCCGCCCGGAATGTAATGATTTTTCCCGGAGCGCCGCCGGAACGCAGCCGCACCGGCTCTTTGTAAACGCCTTCATGGATCGTTACCGTATCGCCGGGGCGCACCACCGATGCCGCTTTTGCTATGGTGGCAAAGGGCTTGGATGCGGTCCCCGGAGCGGCATCGCTGCCCTTGACACTGACGTGATACTCCCGTGGCGCAGGATCTTTGACGGCTGTGGTAAATTCAATGACCTTGCCTTTGACAGTGCTTCTTGCAATTTTTCCGGCGGCGGGGGAAAGCTCTTCATTGGTCAGCAGCAGACGCTCCGGCATGAGGGAATCCACCCGGACATAATATTTTTTGCCCGGCTTCAGACCGTTGAAGGTATAGGTGCGGAAAGGGGATTTTTCATCCAGCCAGCGGGGGAGGATCAGCTTCAATTTTCCGGGGTTTTCCCCGAAACTGAGACGGTTTTCAACTTTGTTGAAGGTGTTGAAAAATTCAATGTTGGCAACAGTACTGCCCACGGCGTGAGGCCGGAAATCGTGAAGTGTGTTGGTTTCACGGTAGGTCATGCGCCGGTAAGGTCCCACGGGATAACCCAGCATCCCCCTGCCGTTGAAAGAACTTGCGTTTTTCAAAGTGAAATCCCCTTTTTTCACATCCTTGTATTCAGGGACGATGACCAGACTGTAAGGTTGGGTATTCTTTGCGGGGAAGGCGTTGGCGTTGAAGGTCAGCTGTGAAGCACTGTCAGCTTTTCCGGGGCGCGCCATGATATTGGAGTGAAGAAGCGCCTGCACATCTGAAAAATCATAAGGTATTCCCGTAAAAGCACAATTGCTTATGTCGATCCGTTGCACCTTTCTGCCCGTAATGGCGGCGGGAGCACCGTCAAAACCGCAGTTGGTGATTCTTGCATTACCACCTTCAAGGGCAATGGCGCATTGGGATTGTCCGAGGAAGTTGATGCGTTGGATTGTGACACCCGGTGCAGCGATGACCAGACCGGTTTTGCCCCCTTTGATGAGGATGTTTCCTTTGACGCCTCTCCCGGCAAGAGTGATACCGGGAACGGTGACTTTGAAAGGAGCATAAACCCCGGGGAGCAGATAGACGGTGCTGCCCGGTTCCACTTTTTTCAGATTTTTCCAAGGGGTCGCAATGGATCTGCCGTCGTTGGAGTCTTTTCCGGAAGGTGAAAGAAAATAGACTGGTTTCCTGTAAATAAGTCCCCCTTTGACTTTTGTCCCGCTTTGCAGGCGGAAATCCCAGTTTTCAGGATCGGCAAAGGTTTTGTTCTGATCGATGTTGCTGCGCCAGGTCCTGATGGAGCTTTTACTGCGGGAGTATCCGCAATAGTAGTAAACATTGTTGCGTTCAGTGGGGGGGAGATCCAGATTGACATTGGAGGGATAGATGTTACGGAGCGCCGTGCAGTTCTGAATGAAACTTTTGCCGTCGGATTTCCCTTTGCACCATATATCCCCGAAACCGTTGTATCCGGCAACGCACTTTTCAATCAAGCAGTTGGTAATGGTACCGCCGTAGAAACGGATCCCCGCTTTGCATGAGTTGAAAGCGGTACAGTTTCTGATGACACAATCCTTTGTGGGACCGTTGATGATGATATTACCGCCGGAACCCGCATACATGGCACCGTTGCCGTAGGTACGGCAGTTTTCAATGACAGTCCCCTCAGGACGCCACAGACGGATCCCCCCGCCGCACAAAAAGACGTCGCAGTTGCGGATCACGCAGTTTTTAAGGTATCTGCCGCAGATCCCCTCTCTGGCTGTAGGACGGTTGGGGGTGTCCCCGTCGAAATTGAATCCGGTAATGGCAAGACCTTCAATCAAAACATTGTGGGCAAGATTCGTTCTGCTGTATTGACCGATGGTCAGACCGATTTTTTTTGTGACGGAAATGGTAAGGTAGTGGTGTTCCGGAGATCTGCCGTCGCTTGTTACCACATAAAGTTTTTTTGCCTTTTTGTCAAAGAACCAGGCGCTGCGTTCAAAATCCAGAAGGGCAGCACTGTTTTTAAGAACGTAGGTGGAAAGAGTATTTCTTTCGTTGACCGCTTCAACAGGACCTTTCCAATCACAGACGTATGTGAAAGAGGTGCCGGGGACTTTGGTGAAAGAGGGGGCATCCGCATCGCCCCGGATCAGCACAGTTCCGGGGATGACAGCACGGATCGTTGTGCGTTTGGTCTTTGATGTGGGCAGAAATTCTGCATTAAGGGGTTCGTAATAGACGCCGGGGAGAATATTCAAAGAGTCTCCCCCCTTCATCCGGGAAACGGCTTTGGCAAAGGTGGCAAAAGGACGCGCCGCCGTGCCGGGGTTGGAGTCTTTGCCCCTGACGCCCACAAAGTAATCAGCCCCTGCCGCAGCAAAGGAAAGAAGAAACAGTACCGCTAAATAAAGTGCTTTCATTGAAGGATCCCTTTTTTGTTTTCAATTTCCTGTTAATATAGCACTTGCAGGAAAAAAATCAAGTTTGCCGCTTTGATGTATTTGCAAATACCATTTGTAAAGATTATATTAGGAAAGTGATTTTTCAGATATCTGTAACCGAAGGTGATTGTTGTAAATTATGAGAAGTGTTGTTTTCAAGAACCGTCAAATCCTCATTGACGGCAGAGCAGAACAGATCCGTTCCGGAGCCATGCACTATTTCAGACTCCACCCTTCTCAGTGGCAGAGCCGCATCGCCGCCTTGAAATGCTGCGGACTCAACACCCTTGAAACTTATGCGGCATGGAGTTTGCACGAAAAAAAAGAAAACGAATTCAACTTTGAAGGGGCTCTGGATATTGCTTCTTACCTGCGTATGGCAGGGGAAGCCGGGCTTTACGTCATATTGCGCCCCGGACCTTATATCTGTTCCGAACTGGATCTGGGGGGACTCCCTGCCTGGCTCCTTGCCAAAAAGTGCCGGTTGCGCTCGGCTGATGCTGTTTATCTCTCTTACGCCAAACGTTATCTGGCAGCTGTTTTCAAAGAGATCCGTCCCCTGCTTTATACCAATGGAGGTCCCATTATTGCTCTGCAGCTGGAAAATGAGTTCATCGGCAACGACCTTCCCTATATGGAAAAGCTGCGGGATCTCTTTATTGAGGAGGGGATAGATGTGCCGTTGATGATTTCAAATGCTCCCGGAGACCTTTCCAAAAGTTTGCCTTCCGGGGTTTTTGCAAGTGTCAACGGCAGAAACCATCCCGCTGCCATGTGTAAAGCCCTTGAAGCGCTCCGTCCGGAGGATCCCCCTTTTGTTATGGAGCTTTGGAACGGGGCAGGGCAGTACTGGGAAGATGATTTCATCACCCACGCTTCTGAAGCTGTGGCTGCGGATATCAGAGAAGCCATGGCGCAGAAACTCAACTTCAATTTGTACATGTTCCATGGAGGGACCACCTTCGGATTTGCCAGCGGTTCCGGCGGAGTCGCAGACGGCGCACCTTTTCAATCACTCCTGACCAGTTACGATGTGGATGCCACACTCCCCGAAGGGGGGATGCCGGGGGAGAAATATTACGCTGTCCGCAACGAGATCCTCAAGGCGCTGCCTGATTTGAAACTCCCCGAGCCGCCTTTACCCAAACGGTGTGCCTACGGAGAGATCAAACTTACTGAAGCGGCTCCTCTGCTGCCGAACCTTGAAAAGTTGAGCAAAGGGAGCGTCGCAGAAAAGCCATTGAATTTTGAGGAACTTGGATGTTGTTACGGCTTTGTCCTCTACCGTTTCCGTGCTCCCGAAAGGGGGGGACACTCTGTTTCTCTGCCCGATGTCCGGGATCGTGCTCAGTTTTTTGTCAACGGCATTTACACCGGGACCTTTCACAGAAACGATCCCCCCGGAAAAAGGATCTCTTTCAAAGCAGAAAAGGGGTATACTTTGGACTTTCTGGTTGAAAATTGCGGCCGCCTGAGGAATACTTTATCAGAATTTCAGCGTGACCGCAAGGGGCTGGGCAGGTGCATCATGGGGGATTCTTCTGAACTGACGGATTGCGTCTGTTATCCTCTGCCCCTTGAAGATCTGAACGCCTTGCACTTTGAGAGTTCAGAAAATTTCAAAACCAATGAGCCCGCTTTTTACCGGGGCTGCTTTGAGGTGCCTGAAACAGCTGATACCTTTATCCGCATTCCCGCAGGAACACGGGGCGCTGTCTGGATCAACGGCTTCAATCTGGGACGCTACCGCAACACGGGACCCCAGTACACTTTATATGTTCCTGAAGCCCTGCTGCAAAAGGGCAGAAACGAGGTGATCGTCCTTGAACTGGAACATTTGGGCATGAATATGGCATGGGCGCAGGCAGAACCCGATCTGGGACGCAAGCGCGCCATGCTGTTGTGAGCTTATCCGGGATTTTCTTCCAGATATTTTTCCAGGATCTCCGCCGCCAGAGCCACCATGTCGGCGCAGGGGCGTTTTTTGTAATATTCAGGGGTACGGGCTTCAGATTCAGCCGGAGTCGGCGCTTTTTTGTCAAGTCCCAGCAGTTCACGGCAGACGATGGAGCCGCATTCAGCTTTGAAGGCATTGGCAACGCTCTGGATCCGGGCGTAATGGCTGTCTTTGGCATTTTTGTCCCCGGCGTTCCCTGTGCCGTAGAGCATGTTGAGAACAAGGACCATGCCGCTGACAGCGCCGCAGACTTCACGCATTCTGCCCACACCGCCCCCGAATCCGGAACTGAGGATAAGGGCTTGTTCCTTACTGATGCCGCACTCCGCAGCAAAGGCGCCGCAGACCGCCTGGGCGCAGTTGGCACCCTCCATAAAGAGGGCTTTGGCTTTTTCAGCTTTACTCATAAAAAACTCCTTGAAAATTTATTGTTGTTGTGTAAAATATAGCACCTTTGGAAAAAATTTCAAATAAAATACCTTTTCTGAATTGAAAAACAGGATTCCGGTGTTATAATATGGAAAGGTCAGCAAAAGGAGTATTATTATGTTTCAAGTACCTGTGACATTTCTTTACGAATTTGAACATATCACCGATAGGATGCGCCCCTATATCATGGCGGAGTTTGCCCGCTATGGCGCCAAACATCTGGTTTTGAGCGATACGCTGATTTCCCAGATCATCGGCAAGTGCGGACTTGAGGATACACTGCTTCAGGAAATGAGCGATGCCGGATTGAGTTTCTGCGACGCCCATGCTCCTTTCGGTCCTGTCCGTGACATGAACTGTCCCTGGCGGGAAAAAAGGCGTATGATGATCGCCCGCTTGAAACTTGCCCTTGAGATCTGCCATTACATGAAGGTGGATACCATCACCATCCATCTGGGAAACAATCGCTTTGCTCCCGGCACCTCTCTTACCGATGAAGAACACATCGCCATGATGAAAGAGAGTTTGAGTGAATTGCTCCCAACAGCGGAATCTCTGGGGATCACCATTTGTATCGAAAACATCTGGTTTTCCGTGAACACGCCCGACATTCTCAACAGCATAAAGGCGGCTTTTCCCACGGATGCACTGGGCTTTTGCTATGACTCCGGACACGCCAATATCATGGATAATGGCAGACTCTACGCTACAGGCAACGCCTGGAAAGCATGGAACGCTGCCGGGAAAGCGCTTCCCTGCTGGGAGGACAAGGCTCTTGAAAAGATGCTCCCCCACGTTGTCAACTGCCATCTGCACGACAACTCCGGCTGGAACGATGCCCACCGTCTCCCCGGTGACGGCTGTATCAATTGGGAGCATATCATAAGGCTCCTCAAGAAAGCTCCCAGACTCAAAGTCATCCAGAGTGAGGTGATCCCCGTTGCCGCCGGTGTGAACATTCCGGAACTGGTCGCAAAATTCAATGAGTTGGGGGAAATCGAATAAAAACGTTTTTTCCTGAAATCAAAAGGGGCTGTTGCAAAACCTCAAGAAAGGTAAGCAATAGCCTTTTTTATTGTGTAAGCAGAAAAAGAATGGTATGCTCAACTCCCCAAGGTGAATGGCTATACACTTTTTTACTTTGCTCAAACAT
>JAFTIE010000159.1 GCA_017457065.1 Lentisphaeria bacterium | reverse complement strand
TTGTCAAAGCGCCCTCTTCTTCGATCTGATAAAGGGAGCGTTTTAGGCTGTTACCTTGCAGGTAGCAGCCGAAAACTACCCTTTACAGCTCTTTGCGAATGACATCTTTGCCATTTTTTGAATGACTTTTGAAATTACCTCACCTCTGCCTTTAAATTATAGGAAGAAAAGATTTTTTACAAGAGACAAATGAGAAAACTCAAACAAAAAACACTATGAGGTTAGGATGTTTTATTATGCAGCGGCAGCTGCACATATTCCACAGGAAGAGGCACTTTGCGATGAATGGGGGGCGCTGCCGGATCCAGCAGCCGCTCAAGAAGAATGCAAAAGGCTTCAGTAAGGATCGAGATGCGCATATTGCCCTGTATAATGATGTCTTCAGGAGAAATGGAACATCTTTCCCACAGACTTTCCTGATAGACCACCTTCATCCCGAAAGGATAGTCCGGGACATATTGCCGGTAGTATTCCATGCGCTGATCGAACTTTCCCCCGAAATGGATAAGGACTTCAGGAACTTCTTTCATATTTTTTATGTGTTCCAGGAGCAGTACGGCATTTTTCTCCCACTGTTCGCCATCGGTGAAGAGGACTTTGTCACAGGAAAGACGGGGAAGGAAAAGTCTTTTTTTGATCTTGTGCCACTCTTTGTATATCTGGTCCGTGGAACCTGAGGCGTTGCCTGAGTACAGAAGCGCAATTTTTTTGAATCCCCATTTTTTCAAATCAGCTGCGACTTGGCTGATCGCCATGACGGTATCGTATTCGACACTGTCGACTTCCGGCGCCCAGGGGAGCGGAGCCGCACAGACAAAAGGAATATTGGCATCGTAAAATCTTTTTACTGCAGACTCATGTCTGAGGTAACTGCGCAATATGACAGCGTCAAAATCTGAGAGGACATGCTCAGGGAAAAAATTGTGCTGCTGATTGTCTCCCCTTATGAGTTCCACCTGAAAACCCATATCGTTGAGAGAGTCGATAAAAGCGGTCGTGACAGAAAGAAGATCCTTCTTTCTGCCGTCTGTCCAGGCAGCGACCAGAGCGATTTTACGTTCTTTGAGGGCGGAACGGTCTATAACCATGCCGGTGCGGCCTTTGAACTTTACGATACCGCTTTTCTGCAGCAAAGCAAGAGCCCGGGTCATAGTCTGCTTGGAAACATCGAATTGCTCCTGCAGAGTCCGGATATTGGGGAGACGGTCAGAAAAAATCTTCTGCCGTATCCCCATTTCCAGTTTTGCCGCAATGGTGCGGAATTCAGCTTTTCCTGAAGCTTTGCTCATACAGGATCACTTTTTCAGGTAGAGAATGGCACCTGTTTTTTCAGCGATGCTCAGATTGCCTTTGTCAAATGTGCCATTGACACACTTGTCTACTTTCCACGGCGGGGCGATCTCCAAAGCCGCATTACAGCAGGAACAAACGTTATTGACCGCAACAACAGCAACGGTATCGCTGTCGATGATGTGTTCTGTCAAGGTCACTTGACGGTCTGAACGTTTTACCAGACGCTCAACGCCCGCTTTTTCAGCGGCGATCTCATAGATCCGGCTGTAGTGCTGCGCCGTTTCGCTGAAAGCATCGGGAGTTGTCAGAAGTGCACTTTCCAGAGGGGCATTGAGAAAGAGGATCTTTCCTTTACCATACTGTGCACAGCAGAAAGCGGCTTTACCTTCTGCATCAACAGCAAGGAGCTCTGTCCCGGGCGCAGTTGAAAGCATCATGTGGGTCGTCCGGGGGATGGTCAGATCAAGACCACGCTCTTTTGATATGACCTTTGCCGGAGTACGGGCATCAAAGATGGTTTCAATGATGACCCCAGTGGGCTCAAGGGGCTGCAATCCGGCGCTGTCGGCGGTAATGAGGAGCGTGGCTCCCCCGTCGATTTTTTTGAGAAGCTCAAGATAACGGTGCTTTGAAAGCACCTTGAAACTCTTGATGGAGGGCATGATGTAAAAGGAAGAGTCAGGCAGTTTATCTTCGCACCAGACATTCTGAACATCAAATCCCGCCTGCTTGGCAAGAAGGAAGCTCATGTAAGCCAATCCCCAGCAATCGTTATCCCGGGTCAGGATCACTGTGGCATCGATCCTGTGCGAAGGAAGTACAGTGCCGGAAACGATTTCAGCAAACTTTTTCATTTCCACCAGAGCCGGTTTGGGGGAGCCATCCACCCGGAGCAATCCCAGTTCCCGTTCCATCGCCACCCAGTCGTAAGGCGTCTGTGGCAGTTCCGTCTGGTCATTGGCGCACCACCACAAAGCCCCGTGACAGCTGTGAGCGTAGGCGTTCCAGTAAGCGTTGCGCAAGTAGGCGCTTGAAACGGATTCTGAGGTATAGGTGGGACCGAAACTGCCGATTTCTTCAACGAAGGCAGTTTTCTTGCCCATGTTGGCGTAATAGGTTGTTTCTGCCGCTGCGTGGAAGGCACTGCGGAAGGAGTACAAAGGATCGACCCGGCAGTGGGGCGTGAAAGCGGGGTAGGGGTGTGTACACAAGATGTCTGCCACTTCCCCCATGGTACTTTGTGTTGTGCGCTCGGAGCCGTGCAATCCGGAAACCACCGGGCGGGAACTGTCCTCAAGTTTGATAGCGGAGGTAATGGTGTTTCCCCAGAGCCACATTTCTGCGTTGGTATGGGGGGCAAGACAGTTGCATTCGTTGCCCCAGTCCCAGGCGACGATGGCTGATTCGTTTTTCAGATTTTTGACAAAACAGCGGACGAAAAGCACCTCCCAGCGGATGACTTCCGGATCGGTAAGGAGATTGCGCCTTTCAAAGGCGGGGGGAATGTACATTCTGCCCGACATCCAGCCGGTGAGGAGTCCGACGATCAGTTTCAGGTGATATTTATCCGCCAGACGGCAAAGTTCGTGGAACCGCTCAAGCATCACAGGATCAACTGCGGCAGCGCCGGTTTCCGTGTCGGGGAGTGGTTCTTCCCCCATGCGGAACTCCCCAAAGCGCTGGGCACACTCGCTGTGCTCATTGAGGATCTGAAAATCGGGCCACAGAGGGAAAACACGCAAAACGGTCACACCATGTGCAGAAAGCTGCTTGAAATCCCTTTCAACAGCTTCGGGAGACCACTTTCTCCACATGAAAGTTCCGGCGTTGGACGCCCAGTAATTACAGCCGGAAAAAAACGGCTGTCCATCAGAAAAAATTGTTTTATCCATAAGTCAAGATCTTTTTTGATGTCCCCTTGCAGGGATGTTTGACAATAGCGCATTGAAAGGAATGCACTTAAAATTACCACCAATATATCGATTTGTCAAGAGGAAAAAGAATTTTCTTTGAGTGAATCAACAAAAAAATAGCAAAATCCTATTTTTTGTCAGTTAAAAAAATCCCCTTGCAGGAGTCATACTGCAAGAGGCGCATTGGGATTTATGCCTCTGAAAAATGGCAAACCGTTTTCAGAAATTGTGCCGCAAGACGGGGCCACACTTTGATGTTTTCATATTTTTCCGCCAGCCCCAGACCGTGAGGACCGCCGGCAAAGATGTGGAGTTCTGCTGTGCCGCCCTTAGCCCATAGCGAACGGGCGAAAGCAAGCGAATTTTCCACCTTGACACTGTCATCGGCAGTATGCCACAGAAATGCCGGAGGCGTGTTTGCTTTCACATGGAGCTGCATTGAAAGCTGATCCATCTGTTCTTGAGAAGGCTCATCAGTTCCAGTCAAAACCCTGCCGGTCCCCCCGTGTCCGGAGCGCTTCGGATCAACATCAATGGCAGGATAACAAAGGAGCAGGGCGTCAGGACGACCGGAAAAACGATCCGCATCGTCCCCCGCAGAGGCAGGAATTTCATCATAGTAAACACCTGCCGAAGCGGCAAGATGTCCCCCGGCAGAAAATCCCCCTAAGGCGATTTGTCCGGGCGCAACATGCCACCTGGCGCTGTGCAGACGGATGATTTTGACGGCTCGGAGTGCATCCTGCAATGAAGCCGGAAATGGGGTGTTGACCCGGTACTCCAGCACAAAAGCGTGAAATCCCAACTTGTTGAAACACTCCGCCACAACTTCAGCCTCTCCACGGGAGCGGAGAAGGTAGCCGCCGCCGGGGGCGATGATGACTGCCCCAAGAGGTTTGGGAGTATCCAGAAGAAAGCCTTGCAGAAAAGGTCTGAACTCCCCCATATCTTTTCCCTGCCAAAGATCGATATCAAAACGCATGAGAATACCGTTTCTGTGAAAAATTCATTTTTTGATGAGAACCTTGTCAGGTGTAGGAGCCAATATGGGGATCAAAGGTGCGCTGAGGCGGATATAGTGATCTTCCACAGCGTATTTGACATGGAGCTGCCAGACTGCGCCGGTGGTTCCGGGGGCAGGTTTGATCCTGAAAGGTCGGGTCGTTTTGAGTTTTTCAACGCTCATGACCTTTTTCCCGGCGGGATCAAGGATCTCTGCAGTCACATATTCGGAGGGCGTAGCAGCAATTTCGATCTCAAACTCTTTCGTTCCGGCTGGAACATAGAAGTACAGACGGCTGCCCTTGATAAAGTGTGCCGGATCCTGAGCTATGATGCCGCCGCTCAGGTCAGTGTTGATATACATGCCGTGGAGTCCGGTGCTGATATCGAAGACATAGACTCCGGGAGAACGGACATTGAGGTTGTAAGTGAATTCCGGTTTCTCTGAAGCATAGCTGCCCATGATGTTGCCGGTTTTGTCATAGATCGTCAGGCGGCTGTTGTAACGGCGCTGCCAGAATCGGGTGATCCGGAAGTGGATGGGATAAACGCCGGGTTTGTCTGCGCAGAAGGCATACTTGACCCGTCCACGGACAATAAAATCGGACTTTTTCCCTTTGGCAGGAGTGCTTTTCTGCTTCAAAGCTCTGGGAACAAAATCGGCAGCCTTGAAAGTCCCGATCTCTTTTTTAGGTGCGTGGCGTTTCCGGAAAAAAGTAAGGTCGAATCTTTTTTCTTTTTTATCTTCACCAATGACCGTAATATCTCCCGTGACGCCGGTCATGCCGTAACCGTAGCGGGCGGTAAAGCCAAGAACCTGTTTTTTACCGGGAATGACCTTCACCTTTTCAAAGCGGACATTGCAGAAATTTGCGGGCATGGAGCTGTTGTCAAAGTATATGGCATCATCCTCCTGAGTGCTCCGGGCATCAATGAGAAGGTTGCGGAGCGTGATTTTGTGTCCCTGGGGGCGCTGTCCGGCAAGGGAGAGAGCGCGTCCGTAATTTCCGGCGATATGGCAATTTTCAAAGAGGAGCGTTCCGCCCACGGTTTTTGCATCGGCACGGTGATTTTCAGTGATGTGGATGCCGTGTCTGTTGTTGAGCATACGGCAGTTGCGCACTGTGACACTGCAAGGATTGACAAGAGAGGAGGACATAATGAAGCCGGCAGAGTGCTTGTTACCGATAAAGTCGCAATTCTCAATGACGATGTTGCGGAGCACATCGGTAAGTTTGTTGGGTTCAATGTCAAGTCCGGCGGTGGGAGGGGTGCCGGAAGTATTCATAAATTTGCTGTTGGTGATCTTGAGCCCATCCACGCTGATGATGCTCATGCCCTGACGGTAGTGATCGTCGCAGATCACTTTGTCGATGACGATGTTTTTGGAGGCGCTGCGGATATAGATCCCGTCGCCGCCGGAACTTTTCAAAGTCAAATTCCTGACAGTAATGTTTTCGCTCTGGGCAATGGAAAGCAGATGACGCCACTCCGACCATTTGTAAAGTTTGGGGTTCTGGTAATCCTCTTTGCGCATGCGGACGATGACTTTCCCTTCTCCCCTCAAAGTCACATTTTTGACCTTGTCAAGCTCGAAAAGCGGGGTTCCGATCCGCTGAAAGGCTCCCGGAAGAGCCTCAACAACAACACCGTTTTCAAAGATGACTTCCTGATTGGAACGGAATTTCAGATTGTTGGTGATCCAGGGCTTGCCTACATTGTCCACAATGACCCGGGCAGCTCCGGAGTTGAGAGCCTGCTGGAGAAAACGTGTGGCGTCGGCAGGATCAAAGCCGAACTTTGATACTTTGACACTTGTCGGAGCTGCTGCCAGCCCGAGAGCTGTTGCCAAGATGGTTAATAGAAATAATCGTTTCATTTCCCTTTTTCCTTTCTGTGAGTTTAAGGTGAGTCCGCTCAAAGGATGACTTCAACGCCGTTAGCGTTTTTGTAGACGGAAAAATCCTGCAACAATACTCCCCGTCTGCCCAGCTGATTGCCGGTAAAACTCTCCACATGACCGTCTACGAACCAGAGGTTGGCGCGGTTGTTGTGGCGGGTGTGAATGTGTCCGCGGCTCGTGCCGTAGGTATAGAAATAAGGGGCTTGCAGAAGTTCGTTGGATTTCCAGACGGCTGTATCTCCGAAAAAGAAGGCTTTGGAGGATGTTCCCATGTTGTAGATGTTCCAAAAAGAGGATGTAGACGTGTCTGAAGCCCGGAATTTTGTATTGACGATCCATTTTTTTTCGGTGGTAACATACCATGTACCGTAGAGATTATTGTAGAGATCGGTATTGGTCGTTGTTTTCAATTTCATGGCGGGGCAGGTATATCCGTTGTAGTCTTTAGCGTTTCGGGGCTGGATCTCAAATCCTGTTGCCACTTTGATAACATGGCGCTCCCAGAAATAGGAGTAGTTGTTGTAGTAGTTCAGTACCCATCCTTTGTGAGCGTCGGCGTATGAAAAAACGATCTGACCCAGCTGTTTCATATTGTTGATACACGCCGTATGCTTTGCCCGGTCCCGTGCCTGGGAGAGAGCCGGCAGCAGCATTGCCGCCAGTATGGCAATTATTGCAATAACAACCAACAACTCGATCAGTGTGAAAAAATTCAACCAGCTATCCTTTTTTTTCATGAGGCATTTCTCCTTCAGTTACTGTTTGGAGCAACATTTATGTGTGGTATCGTCGGAATCCATTTTCGACAAGGGGCATCAGAGAGGGCTGCATCAGCCACAGCCTGGACCATGGCGTGCACATCGAATTCCACGGTCGCAAAGTTGAGTGGCGTAAAACGCATCAAAAGATTGTAATTGCATCCAGCAAGGTAGAGATTGCGGTATTTTTTATAATTTTCAGTACGCAGAAGTTCACTCCCCCCCCATGCAAAGAGATCGTTTACAAAGATGATCCCCTTGAGGTCAGGATATTTTCTCAAAATATCGGCGGTTCCTTTAGAGCTTGTTTCGTATGCCCAACGGGGAAGGTCACACCCTTCCGCAGGGTTGGAGGTGAGAAAAATAAACTTTTCGATGATTTTTTCTCTGGACAACTCCGGAAAGATCCTCTGCAATGCGTCCAAACGGTTGTTTTCCGGCGCACTTGCCCAACTTTCGGAACAAAGCAGTTTGAAGTTTTCGCCGCAATGACCGATCAAATGACGGAAAATGACCTCCAGCCCCGATGTTACATCATTGGCGACAAAACGCCTTGTGAACTCCCGGGTGAATACGGCTGTGATCCCCAGACGGGAACACTCTTCATCGATTTTCTCCCACCCTGTGGGGCAACCGATAAAAACGAAATGTTCGACTCCACGGGCAATATAATCATGTACTTTGGCAAGAGCCTGTTTTTCATTCCGGGGCATAATATGGCAGAAGGCGGCGAGGGAACGTTCTTCAAATTCACGCAACAACTCAAGGATCAGAGTCCTGTAGTGCTCTTCCTGAGGAATAAAACCTGAAGCGATCATGATGCCCACTGTCCCGGTACTCTGGTGGTGCATAAGTTTATAGCCGATATTCCGGCGGTAGCCAAGGTCACGGGCAGCCTGCCGGACCCTTTCTTTTGTGGCTTCGGAGCAGTAGTTGATCTCTTTGTTGTTCAATATCTGAGAAACAGCTGCCGGAGAGAGGTTTACAGCAGCCGCAATGTCTCGCAAGGTTACTTTTGATTTTTTATTAAGAGTCATTTTTTTACCATATAAACATGTTTATATAACTTACTATACACTCTTAAAAATGAAATGTCAAATAGATTTACAGAAAAATTTAAAAAAATCTGGATTTGCCGGGACAGGCTGGAAACAAAGTTTTCCCTGCGGAAAAAGACAATGGCAGTTGTGAGAAGAAAAACGCACCCTTTCCCTGTAATGGGACCGGGTGCGTCAAAGCTGGAGTGGAAAATTATTTGTTGACCAGCTTGAAGTTGCTGACGGTGAATTTGAAATTTTCTCCGTGCTTATACTGGCTTTCACTGATGTTGAAGCCCAGACCGAAAACCGTTGCAGGGACAAATTCTTTGGGGAAGGGGATGGTGACTTTGTTGACACTGTTGTTTTTCAGAGCAGGGCAGCGGACCGCTTTGGAAAGATTCTTCTTCCCCGTTTTGTCACGCCAGAAAAAGTGGAAACTCAGCGGGTAAGAGGTGCTTTTGCCGGTGAACTCAAGTTTCAGATCAAAAGAGATGGCTTTGGCTTTGCTCCAGTTGGTTTCGGCAGGCAGGAACTTGCGCAGATAAAGACGGGGCCAGCCCACAAAGTAGCCCTTCTGACCGCCTTTGTGATCCACGGGCATGTTGACAACAAGAGTGTTGCCAACGGTTTTTGCGGTACATTCGGCGATCTCCCAGCGTTTGGCGTCAACGAATTTGGAAAGATCTGCGGCAGAAAGTGTAACAGCACAAAGAACAGCAAGAACTGAAAAAACAGTGGTCAGTTTCATTTTTATTCTTCCTTAAACTATTGTTTACTTGTTGATAAGTTTGAAGTCGCTCACTGTGAATTTGAGGTTTTCTCCGTGCTTATACTGGCTTTCGCTGATGTTGAAGCCCAGACAAACGACATTGTCAAGATTTTTGACATCCTTCAAAGGAAGGACAGCAGTCACTGTTTTGTTGTTGACCAATCCGGGGATGGTGAAGAATTTTGTGGCGTTTTTAGTCTCTTTGGGACCTTTGGTCTTGACCTGGAAGGAAACAGGATATTTAGCAGTTTTCCCGGTGAACTCCAACTTGATCTTGAAAGAGACAGCTTTGGCTTTGCTCCAATCCTTTTCAGCGGGGGTGATTTTTTCAAGGTAAAGTCTGGGCCAGCCGATGGGATACTTTTTTTCGCCAGCTTTGTGGTCAATGGGCATGTTGACAGTCATTGCTTTGCCCGCCTGCACGACGGTGCATTCCGCAGGATTCCAGCGTTTTGCTGTGGCAACATTGGTAAGGTCTGCGGCAGACAGGGAGACACTTCCCGCTGCGGCAAGGGCGACAAGAGTACGGAACACTTTCATTTTTTACTCCTTATTCTCAGTTTGTGTTTTATTTTCAGAGGTAATTTCAAAAGTCATTCAAAAAATGGCAAAGATGCCATTCGCAAAGAGCTGCAAAGGGTAGTTTGCACTTGCTACCTGTAAGGTAACAGCCGCTTGTCCCGCCGTAGCTTTATGCGAAGGCGGAAAAACGCTCCCTTTGTCAGATCGAAGCGAGGGCGCTTTGACAATTTTGAGGAGTTTTGAAATTGCCTCTTCAGATCACGAATTGATCTTCCATCTCTGTAAGTGTGACTGCTTTTCCTTCATCGTTGAGATAAATCATATCTTCAAGTCTGATGCCGCCCTGATCGGGGTAGTAGAGTCCCGGTTCATCAGTGACGACGACGCCTGCTTTCAAAGGCTCTGAGTTACGGGGAGAGAGCCGGGGTCCTTCGTGGATATCCAACCCCACGCCATGACCGAGACCGTGGAAAAATCCATAATCCCCCTTTTCATCGCATCCGGTGGAAAATCCATGTTTTGCAAGGATATTTTCAGCGCATTTGTGTATTTCAGAAGGAATCGCCCCGATCTTGATACAGCTTTTGGCAAATTCCCGTGCCTCAAGGACCGCATCATAGGCGCGGCGCATAAAGTCGGAAGGCGTCCCTTTGACCACAGTTCTTGTCAAATCTCCCCAGTAGCCGGTCGCTGCAGAACGGGGAAAGATGTCAAGGACAACAGGATAGTCCGCAAGGAGCACTCCGCTGCCTGTATTATGGGGCTGGGCGCCCTGAAGTCCACCGGCACAGATGGTGTCAACGGCGATCATTCCGAGCCGCAGCATGGTGCAATCAACCTCTGCACGGAGGATCTCTGAAGTCAGTGGGGCATTTCCCCATACAAGGGTACGGTCAGGAGCAATGTCGCTTTCTTTCAGGACCTCTATGGCTCTGCGGCATCCGGCTTCAGCGGCGCGGAGCGAAACGATTATTTTCTGAACTTCTGAGATTTTTTTGAATTCCCGTTCCGGATACAAAGGCTGTTCTGCGATCTCGATTGTGAATCCTGCACCTTTGAGTTTTTCTGCCAGTCCCACAGGGAAAGAACCGGGAACTGTCAGGGTATCCACGCCCCAATCTGCGGCAATGGTTTTGACTGTTTCCAAATGGCTTGAATGAGTACGGCGCACCTCAACTCCGGGCAAAGCAGAAGTGACTGCCCGGTTATACTCCAAAGCTGACACTGCACAGCATTTCCGGGTGCCTGATTGCATAAAAAGAAAATCATCCGGCGCGGAAAAGCCGCTGGCGTAGCGCAGATCTGTGACGCTGACGCCGTCACCCACGAGCAATATTGCCTTTTTATTCATAAATATCCAGATCTTGATTTGCAATTTTTGTTTTTTACTTGTACATTAAGATAGCGTCAAAAAAATTTTTTTCAAGGGGAAAATCTATGATTGAGGCAATAATTAT
Source organism: Lentisphaeria bacterium (assembly GCA_017457065.1). Classification (GTDB taxonomy): domain Bacteria; phylum Verrucomicrobiota; class Lentisphaeria; order Victivallales; family Victivallaceae; genus UBA1784. Next base: position 2,948 of record JAFTIE010000159.1, on the reverse strand, counting down.
CATTATTTTGGCATATTTGATCGGTGCAATACCTTCCGGTTACATTATCGGCAGATATCACGGCATCGATATACGCACCGTCGGCTCATGCAATACAGGAGCTACAAATGTGACCCGTACTATCGGGAAAAAGGCTGGCGTTTTCTGCTTCTTCTGCGATTTTCTCAAAGGAGCGCTCCCCGTGTTGGCAGCGGCGCATTTTTCCTCTCTCTCCTGGCTTCAAATCGCTGCTTTCGCCGCCGCTGTCGCAGGGCACATGTTCCCTGTTTATCTGAAATTCAAAGGCGGCAAAGGAGTTGCCACGGCTGCGGGAGGAGCCTTTGCCATTGCTCCGCTGCCTCTTATAGCGGCTTTGATCGTCTGGTATGCCGTGTTCCGCATTTCCCGCTATGTTTCACTTGCCAGCATCATTGCTGCAATAGTGCTGCCTTTGGGAGCTCTGCTCTTGTGTCTCTTTTTTGATCCTGTAAAGGTCCACTTTCTGCTGCGTGTCCAGTGGGTGACGGTAATCGCCTTTGCCCTCATCGGCGCTTTGGCTGTCTACCGTCACCGCTCCAATATCGTGCGTCTGCTCAATGGCACTGAAAGCCGTTTTGAAAAGAAGAAATAACCATTATTTCTGAGGCTCTTCCGGGATCTTTATGGTGAAGAGAGAGCCTTCTCCCGGAGTGGAAACTGCAGTGATCTTCCATTTGTGAGCTTTACAGATCGCTTTAACGAGAGCCAGTCCCAACCCGTTGCCTTGCAGATGGCGGCTGGCATCGCTTCTGAAAAAACGTTTGAAGATCTTTGACTGATCATCAAAGGGGATACCACAGCCTGAATCGGCAACAGAAACCATGATATTTCCTTTTTCTCTGCGTATTTCCAATGCAACAAAGCCTTTTTCGGTAAATTTAAGGGCGTTGCTGAGAAGGTTTGAAAGAATTCTCTGATACATCCTTTTGTCTGCAGTGACAAAAATCGGTTCCCCGGGGAGCTGAACTGAAAAATCCAGTCCCTTTTCCTCGAAAGCCACTTGCATAAACTCACAGAAATCCGCAGTTACTGCGGAAAGATCCATTTTCTTCAACTGCAATGTCCCGGGGGCGGCATTTGTCCGGGAGATATCCATGATAGTGTTGACGAGTTCTTTGAGTCTGGTGATCTCTTCAGCTATCGAAGCGCAATCGTTCCGGGTCTCCTCAGAGAGCTTCTGGCGGGTCAGCATCAATTCAACCGTCCCTGAAATACGGGTCAGTGGAGTCCGCAGATCGTGTGCCACATTGTCAGAGACAGTCCGCAGTTCCTGCAGCAGATTTTCAGTACGTTCATTCATGGCATTGAATGTTGCTGTCAGTTCCTGTATTTCCCTGTCGTGATCGGTGGACTCCCGGAGCCGGATACTGTAATCACCTGAAGAGATACGGTTCATGGCAAGTGTCATTTCTTTCACCCCCCTGATAAAACGCCGGGTCAGAAGCCAGGCAATAACGGCACCGGCGACCGTCATGCAGATCAGAAGTATTGCTCCGATCGAGGTGATATCAGCCAGATAAGCAAGACGCTGACGCAACCCCATTGCTATAACAAGTTTTCTGCCGTCGGCAAGTAAAAAGAGTTTATACCGGAACGTTTCAATATTCTGCGGTTCCTCTGTCTGCTGTAATTTTTCCAATATCCGCACAGGGATCGCGCTGCGGTGGGATTCAAGATAGAGTGTGTTGTCTTCCTCAAAGACAGCTATACCGAAGTTTTCCTGTCCTCTGTTGAGAAGGAGATTTGAAAAATAATTCCGCAGAGAGCTCTTGTTGTGTTCCGGAAAGATTTTTTTACGGTAGATCCCGCCGTTTGGAAGTGTGCGCATTTCACAATATTCATTATTGTGCAAAGCAAACGCAGTGTAATACCGGGGCTGATCTCCCGGTCGGGAACTTCCCACACGGTATCCGGTAAAAAGAACCGTTACACCGGGATATTTTTCTTCAAGGATTTTCTTCTCAGCATCGGGATATTGGCTGCCGGGGAGTATTTCATTGAAACTTCCCATACGCCTGCCGAGGATGTGGAGTTCAGCTGTCCGGCGTGCGATCCTTTCTGCATTGGCATCATAAGCATTGTTGAGCAGCTTGTAGACCAGATAGGAACAAAGTGTCATGATAACCAGACATGACACAAAGAATAAAAGCGCATAACTCAGCGCCAGACGGGTCTTCAGAGAGTTACGGAACATTTTTTATTCCAGAATGTAACCGACGCCACGGACTGTATGGATCAATTCCCGTTCAAAAGGTTTGTCGACCTTTTCCCGCAGCTTGTAGATCCGTGTTTCAACAACATTGGTCTGAGGATCAAAGTTGTACTCCCAGACATGCTCCATTATCATGGTCTTGGTGACGACTCTGCCGTTGTTGCGCATAAGGTACTCCAGTAAATCATACTCTCTCGGAGGAAGTTCGATTTTTACGCCGTTGCGCACCACCTTGCGTGTCAGCAGATTGATGGTCAGGTCTGCCACAGAGAGTGTGGTCGGTTCTGCACTCATGGCAGAACGGCGGAGCTGGGCTTGGATATTGGCAAGGAGTTCCGTTACAGAAAAAGGTTTTTCCAGATAGAGATCCCCGCCTGAATGGAGCGCGCGCACCTTGTCATCAAGAGAGTTTTTGGCACTGAGGATAATAATCGGAACAGCAATATGTGCCTGGCGGATATTTTCAATAACGGTAAACCCATCCACCAGCGGGAGCATCAAATCAATGATTGCAAGATCGAAAACTTCAGTTTTTGCGGTCATGAGCCCGATCCTGCCATCAGAGGCATAAATCGTTGTATAGCCTGCTTCTTTGAGAGCTTTCAACAAAAAGTCTGCTGTTTTTTTGTCATCTTCAATAACAAGTATTTTCATAAAACTCCTCAATCAGCAAAAGCCTTGCTGTGATCTTGCGTTTTCTTCTCTGTACATGAGGTAT
>JAFTIE010000158.1 GCA_017457065.1 Lentisphaeria bacterium | reverse complement strand
TTTCTCTTTCTCGGTCTCATTCTGCTCTCCCGGCGCACAGGAGCGGTTTTGGTCGGCGGGATCCTTCTTGTGCTGCTGAGTGCCCTCATCACCCGCGGGGGCGGGGAAAGGGTCTACATCCCCCTTGTGATACCTGCGGCGCTGATCTGCGGCATGGGGGTGGACTCCGCCTGCCGCAGAGTGAAAAGGTATCAGCTCCCTTTGTGCCTGGCGGCGATGCTCTGTGCCGCAGGGGGACTTTATGCCAACATGCCCCGCTGGAGTGCTCCCGACTGGTATGCTCTTTATGCCAAGGGCAAAGCACAAGCTCCGGAAACACTGGTGATCTACTCGGGAACCAACGGTTTTCCCGTCATGTGGAACAATCAGCCTGACTCTCTTGAAGAAAACAAAAAGCGGCTCCGGACACCCCGTCTTGAAAAGATGCTCTGTTTTTCAGGGGACAGCTCCTTCAACGGCGTGGACGACTCTTTCAGCGAAAGCCAGATCCCTTTGAAAGCCAAAGGCGTTCCCTGCGACGGGGGATTTCTTTACGCCCTTGAAGTAATATCAGTTCCCCGGGACGGAGATGAAATACTCCTTGTCTGCTGCGATGAAGAAAGCAGTGTGGAAAAATCTCTGTACAAGGAGATCGAAAAATGCGGCAACTTTTTGCGTCTGAACATCTTTTTTGAAGAAAAGAACGACTCCGGCAAAGTGGATATACTCCGTGGCGGCGTGGTCAGACAGGCGGCTCTTTTTGATTGGAAAACTCTTCCGGAAACCATAAAGGTCTACCGGGTCAAAACACTTGAAAGGCAGGAAAAATGAATTACTTCGGCGAAGAAAGGATTCCCCTTAAAGCGAATCTTCACACCCACACCACCAAATCCGACGGCGCCATCGAACCTCAGGAGGTGATCAGGCGCTATGCCGAAAAGGGCTACGGCGTTCTGGCGCTCACCGACCACCGTCAGGTCCACAAAATCGCCCCTTACGACCCCATGGGGATGATCCTGATCCAGGGGGCGGAACTCCATCCCCTCAACCCCGGCAGAGCCAGCTGGCACTTGGTGGCTCTTGATCTGCCCGATGACTTCCAGCCCACCAACGCCGCCGAAACCGGCGAAACGGCACAGCAGATCATCGATCTGGTCGCCGCCGCAGGAGGCATCACCGCTGTGGCGCACCCCTACTGGTGCGGATACGGCTCCGAAGTGGTCAAGCCCCTCAAAGGATACTTTGCCATGGAGATCTACAACACCGAATGCCGGGGCGTCAACCGGGAATACAGCTTGCAGACCTGGGATGAACTGCTCTTTGACGGATACCGTGTCCCCGGCATCGCTGTGGATGATGTGCACGGTGAACACAACCTTTTCGGCGGCTGGACCGTGATCTGCGCCAAAGAAAAGAGCAAAGAGGCGGTCATGGATGCCCTGAGAAAAGGGGAGTTCTACGCTTCTCAGGGACCTGAGTTCCACTCCATCACCCTTGAAGGGGATATACTGAAAGCTGAGTTCACTCCCTGCGATTACGCCTGTTTCGTCCGCAAGAGCACCGGCGCCCGCTACTGGGGAAAACCCGGAGAAGAGGGGAAAACACCCCTGACTTACATGGAGCTTGACATCAGCCAGTACCGCGGTCAGAACTACTATGTCCGCTGCTGCATCCGTGATGCTCAGGGACGCTATGCCTGGAGCAACCCCGTTTATCTCTGAAAGTACGTTTTTCTGCAAGAAAAGGCTCTTTCGGGAAACTTCGGATGAAGTAAAAATGAGGATAGTCCAAAGCAGGAAAAAAATCTCTTTTTTTTCATATTTTTTCTTGCATTTCAGAAGATGATGTGTTATTGTAAGGTCAGTGCCTTGTTCAATAGAGGAGTTTTTTCCATGTGTAAAAGCAAATATGTTCTTCCGGTCCTGCTTCTTCTGGGAGCGGGAACTCTTCTCAGTGCCAGACACCATCATAATGAAGGTCTGCATCTGGCAGCTGAGATCGTCGGGCTGGTCCGTACCGCCGTGACACCGCCCCCCGTGGTGGTGGCTCCTGCCCCGGCTCCTGTGGTGGCGGCTCCTGCGCCGGCTCCTGTGGTGGTGGCTCCTGCCCCGGCTCCTGTGGTGGTGGCTCCTGCGCCTGTTGTGATCCCCGATTACGGTTACGGATGGTGGAAGGGCGTATGGGTCCCCCGTTACAATGATTGGTACTGGCATCATGGCTGCTGGGTCTGGGGGGGGAGAGGTCCCCGTCCTGTTCCGCCCCGCTGGGCTCCCGATTTCAGGCGTCGTCCCATGCCGCCTCCGCCCCGGGTATATCACCATCCGGCGCCTCCGCCCCGGGTATATCACCATCCGGCGCCTCCGCCCCGGGTATATCACCATCCGGCGCCCGGGCGTCCGCATCACGGACCAGCGCCCCGCCATCATCATAACCGGCGCTGGTAAAACTGCCTGTTGACAAAAGTTCCCGCCCCTGTGTTTTCCCCGGAAAATACAGGGGTTTTTTCAGCTGTCTTCTTGACAAATCCCTTTTGGCAGAGTATATTTTTCATCAACATAGTTTTTGCTTGTCAACAGTTTAAGAAAGGAATCAAAAAATGTTTTTAAAAAAATTGGGAGTTGTCACAATTCTGGCTGTGCTGTTTACAGCGGCGCTGCCGCTTCAGGCAAAAGTGCGCTATGACCGTTCAGGGGTAAAACCGGTCTGCGAATTGAACGGCTCCAACGTGACCATCGTCTTGCAGAATACCTCCCCCGTGACCCGTTATGCCGCAGAAGAGCTGCAGCAGCTTCTTTCTGAGATACTGGGCAAAAAGATCCCTCTCGCCGCCAAACCGGGGAAAGATATCAACATTTATGTGGGGTTCGGTGCCTTTGCAAAGTCAAAGAAAGTTGATCCTGCCGCTCTGGCACGGGATGGTTTTTACATCAGAAGTTTCGGCAAAAATATCCTCATCGCCGGAAGAGACGATGAAAAAGTCAATATCCGTCAGGCAATACAGCGGGGCGGAGCCTGGAGCTTTTTCTTTGAACGCGCCACTGTCTACGGTGTTTACGAATTTCTGGAGCGTTTCTGCGGTGCCAGATTTTACTTTGCGGGGGAACTGGGAACCATTCTTCCCCAAAAGAAAAGCATCAAGCTCCCTGCCATCGACCTTTATGACCGCCCTGATATGCCCTACAGACGCTACTCTACCTACTGGGATGGTCTGTGGTTTGAAGGAACCAACCGGGGCGCCACCATCAATCCTGCCAAAAATGTGAACCTCTTGCGTCTGCGGGGTGAAACACAGTACCTCCCCTGCTGCCACGGCATGAACGGCAACAAACTTCTTGACCGTTTCGGCAAGAGCAATCCCGAATATTTCGCCATGACCGCTGCCGGACACAGGCGTAATGAATCCGGGATCCACTTTGCCGGACACATCTGCTTTTCAAGTCCCGTCATCGAGGTCATCTATCAGGATCTCAAAGCCTACCTCACCGGCAAAAGCGCCGCCACCAGAAACATCATCCAGAGAAACGGCAAGCCCGGATGGACCATTTCCACATTCCACAAGCCTTATGTGGATGTCATGCCTCAGGACAGCTTCTTTCCCTGCCAGTGCACCAAGTGCAAAGCCCGCTATGAAATGGCAAAAGGCAAGGAAGGCATGGCTTCAAAGATGGTCTGGGGCACCGTCAACGCCTGGGCGAAAAGGATGAAAGCTGAAGGCGTTCCCGGCAAACTCAGCATGATGGCTTACTGGCCCTACCGTTCCATCCCGGAAGAACCCCTCGAAGACAACATCGTGGTCATGCTCGCCCAGCGGGGACCATGGCAGATCCAGAAAAAAGCAATCGATGCCGATATGGAGCTCCTGAAAAAGTGGACAAAAAAGCTCAACGCCAAAGTCCATGTGTGGAACTACGCCAACAAGGTTTCCACCTCAAATCTCCCCGGCATCCCCGCCTGGACCCCATACGCTGTGGGCAGATACTACCAGAGCTGCGCCCCTTACATTTTCGGCGGATTCATGGAGTCCGAATGTGACCGTTTCCTCTACTTTGCCATGAACCACTACATCTTCAGCCGGGTCACATGGAACAGCAACCTTGACTACAAGGGGGCGATAGAGGAGTTCTATAAGCTCATGTTCGGCGCAGCTGCCCCTGATATGAAGAAAATTCTGAACCGCTTTGAAGAGATCTGGCTCAACCGGATCACCGGCAGAGTGGTCAACACCGATGCCGGTCCCGTGGCAAGTATCCCCTCTGACAACGAGATCTGGAACAACATCTACTCCCCCGCTTTTCTGGATCAGCTTGACAGAGAGTTCAAAGCCGCTCTGAAAAAGGTCAAAGCCAAATCCATCGAAGCCCGGCGCATCGAACTCTTTCACAGAGAGTTCGTCACTCCTTTGCGTGAAGCTTCCAAAGCCTACCTCGCCCACAGTTCTGCTGCCAACGGATTTTCTCTTCTCACCGGCAAAAAAGCGGAACTGGTGCCTTTCCAGTACACCAAAGGCAACAAGCTTGTCCGTACCCTTGTTTCCGCAAATTACACCAAAGATGCCCTTGAAGTGACCTTTGAGTGTGACGAACCCGAAATGAAAAACATTTCCGTGGTGAAGCGTCCCTTCGACGACGGCAATCTGTGGCGCGACAGCTCTGTGGAGCTTTTCCTCAATCCCTCAAATGACCGCAAGGTCTACTATCAGATCCTGGTCAACCGTCTGGGGAACATGGCGGATATCCGCTACACCGCCGTGGGGAAAAGCAGCATCCGGGATTCCAAGTGGAACTCTAACGCCAAAGCTGTTGTCACCGATACCCCCAAGGGGTTCACTGTAAAAATTTCCATCCCTCTCAAAAGCCTTCCCGGTCTGAAAAGATCCGGATTCCCCATCAACTTCTGCCGCAACCGGGTGCTCATCAAACAGAACGGCGCTCAATCACTCTACGCATGGAGCCCCTACATCAAGGGTTTCCACGATCTTGAAAACTTTGGAAAACTCATCGACAGCTCCAGAGAAAAGATCCTTGACGGCAGCTTTGACACTCTGAAACCCCACGGCAACAGAGGCACTCACTGGGGGTACTACAAACAAGGCGTCTACCACGGCTGGATCGCTTCAGGTTTCAGCAAAACAGGGGATCAGAGCATCTACGACAAAAAGGTCTTTTACTCAAGCCCCAGTGCTTTGAAGATCGTTTCCAACTCCGGCAAAGGCTTTACTCTGACCCAGTATTTCCGCTTCAAATTCAAGCCCGACACCCGCTACCGCATCAGCTGCATGGTGAAGCTTGAAAATGTCACCCCCACAAAAGCAGGCGGCGGATTCCACATCAACATCTGGGACGACCGCAACCGCTGGTTCCCCCCGAAGAACTTTATCAACGGCACTTCCGGCTGGACCAGAGTCAGCTATGAATTCAAAACCTCTGCCACAGTCCACCAGAGCAAAGTTTCATACATGCGCGTGGGCTTGACCAGAAGCAAAGGAACCCTTTGGGTGGATGACCTTTCCCTCATAGAGTTGTAACTCTCATCAACAAGGAGCAGTGAAGATGATGAATGAAGACAGTACCGGCGCAAAGCAGTGTATCAGCAAAAGAGTTTTCACCCTGATCGAACTGCTCGTGAGTAAAACCTGTCAAACAGGTGTTTCTCTGTCGTATTACCTGAAAAAAGAGAACAAAAAAATGCCTTATTATGCTTGCGAAGAAAGCGCTTCATGCCCCAACGGGGCGCTTCATATTTTCCGCAGGAAAATGCTTCATACGGCGGAGCCGTGCTTCATTCGATCAGCGTTCA
>JAFTIE010000157.1 GCA_017457065.1 Lentisphaeria bacterium | reverse complement strand
CGCCGTAGCTTTATGCGGAGGGGGAAAGGTAACAGCCGCTTGTCCCGCCGTAGCTTTATGCGAAGGCGGAAAAACGCTCCCTTTATCAGATCGAAGAAGAGGGCGCTTTGACAATTTTGAGGAGTTTTGAAATTGCCTCAAATCATAAAAAAAAGAGAGGCTGAAAGAAAAATCTTTCTGAACCGAGCCCCCCTCCACCTTAACAAAAAACGAACTCAAGCTCCCTCATCAGGTTGAATACAACTTTTTTCTGAGGGAGCTTTTTTTTGCATGTAACATAGAAAAAGGGCTGCCGCTCACCTTTTTTTGAGGTTTTTGCAGCAGCCCCTTTTTCGGGAAGGTCCCCTTCAGATATTACTGAAGGATACCATTGATTCCCAACAGCTTCTGAATCACCGGAGAAAGTTTGATGAAGACAGGAGCAAAGACGATACAGACCATGCTCATCAGCTTGATGAGGATGTTCAGCGCAGGACCGCTGGTATCTTTACAGGGATCACCGACAGTGTCACCGATAACAGCAGCACCGTGGGTGGGGTTCTTGGAGCCGTCGGGGAGCTTTTTGCCGCCGTGGGCGCCGTTTTCGATGTATTTCTTGGCGTTGTCCCAGGCACCACCGGCATTGTTGAGCATGGTGGCAAGGACAAATCCGGCAGTCAGACCGCCTGCAAGAAGTCCCATGACACCGGGGACACCAAGCAGGAGTCCGGTAGCAACGGGGATGATGATAGCAAGCAGAGAGGGAACCAGCATTTCACGCTGGGCTCCTGCAGTGGAGATGGCGACACAACGGGCATAGTCGGGCTTGGTTTTGCCTTCCATGATGCCGGGCATTTCCTTGAACTGACGACGGACTTCTTCAACCATGGAACCGGCAGCACGCCCCACAGCCTTCATGGTCATGGCGCAGAAGAGGAAGGCAGCCATACCTCCGATGAAAAGACCGCCGATAAGCAGGGGGTTCATGATGGTAAGCTGGAGCTTGTCAACAAACTCAAGAATGGTCATACCGGCAGCCTGAGCGGCATTGATACCTTCGCCGAGACCGTCAGAGAATTTGCCCATCCAGATCTTGCACTCTTCAATGAAGCTGGCTAGAAGAGCCATGGCGGTAAGAGCGGCAGAACCGATGGCAAAGCCTTTACCGGTAGCAGCGGTGGTATTGCCCAGAGAGTCCAGAGCGTCGGTGCGTTCACGGACGTAGGAAGGCATTTCGGACATTTCGGCGTTGCCGCCGGCGTTGTCGGCGATGGGACCGTAAGCGTCAGTGGCAAGGGTGATACCCAGAGTGGAAAGCATACCGACAGCGGCGAAACCGACGCCGTAGAGACCGCGGGCAAAAGCACCGGCAGACTGTTCAAAGCCCCCGGCAAAACCATAGGCGCAGAGAATTCCGAGGACGATGGTCACGACGGGGATCCAGGCGGAATACATTCCGGTGGCAAGACCGTCAATAATGGTGGTTGCAGGTCCCATCTGGGCCTGAGCAGCAATACCCTGAGTGGGTTTGTATTCGCTGCTGGTGTAGTATTCGGTCCCCTGACCGATGATGACACCGGCAAAGAGTCCGGCGACCACGGAGCCGAAAACGCCCCAGGAGATGAAGCCCATGTATTCAAGGAAAACAAGAGCAACCAGGATCAGGATGGAGCTGCAGAGAGTTCCGGTCAGCAGACTGCGGAGCAGCTGCTTCTGGGTGGCACCCTCTTTGCAGCGGACAAAACCGATACCGATGATGGAAAGGATGATACCGATACCGGCAACGATCATGGGAGCAAGGACCAGCTTGGTGGCTTCAGTCATATCGCCCTGAGCAGCAGAGGTCACAGGAGCGATTTTATCAGCGGCGGCAACAGCAGCTTCACCGGCGCGTTTGGCAAGACCGGCGGCGGCTTTCATACCTTTATTGCCTTCCACAAGATCAGCGATCTGAGTGGCGCTTTCGGTAATGGCGGCAGCAGCTTTGGTGGCAACTTCTTTAGCACTGTTGCGGGCGATCTGAGAAGCCTCCTGAGCGGCAACAGCAGCACCGAGAGCAGCAGTGGCAAGGATGGAGCCGCAGTAGGATTCATAGAGGTCGGCGCCCATACCGGCGACGTCACCCACGTTGTCCCCCACGTTATCAGCGATGGTTGCGGGGTTGCGGGGGTCATCCTCAGGGATGCCGGCTTCGACCTTACCCACAAGGTCAGCACCCACGTCAGCGGCCTTGGTATAGATACCGCCGCCCACACGGGCAAAGAGAGCCTGAGTTGAAGCACCCATACCGAAGGTCAGCATGGTGGTGGTGATGGCGACCATCTTTTCGATGCCGGTGCAGCCCTTATGGACCAGTTCAAGTCCGCAAAGGCTGAAACCGGTTGCCATGTGTTCAGGGGTAAAGACCAGCTTGTCAAGAATAAGATACCACAGACAGATATCCAGCAGACCGAAACCCACGACCACCAGACCCATGACAGCACCGGAACGGAATGCGACCTGAAGTCCGCGGTTGAGACCTTCGCTGGCAGCCTGAGCGGTACGGTTGGAAGCACGGGTGGCGGTCTTCATGCCGATGTAGCCGCAGAGACCGGAGAAGAAACCGCCGGTCAGAAATGCCACAGGCACAAAGGGGTTCTGGATGCCCATAAAGGCGAGAACTGCAAAGATTATAAAGAGAATGATGAAAACGACACCCACCACTTTATACTGGCGGTAGAGATAAGCCATGGCACCTTCGCGGACATAGCTTGCGATCTCTTTCATCCGCTCGGAACCTTCGTTGGCGGCGATCATTTTCTTGTAGTAGCTGCCTGCCATGAGCAGAGCCACGATAGCTGCAAGAGGTGCGACATACCAGAGTGTGGGAAGTCCCCAGGTAGTGTCAAACTTGTTCAGAGTTTCGTCAGAAATACCCATGTACTTCTGGGGGGCCTCTGTCTCTGCTTCAGCCTTCGCTGCAGCCTTGGGGGCAGCTTTTTTGGCTTTGACAGCTTTTTTGACTTTGGGAGCACTCTTGGCTTTTGCGGACACCGCTTTGACAGCGGGTTTGCCGGACTTCCCGGCGGGGGCGTTCGCATCGGGCGCGGCGGCAAGGCCGAAGCACAAACCGATAGCGAACAAGGCGGACAACACTACCTTTTTCATAAAACAACTTCCTTTGTTTTTTTGTTTGAGAACAACCTTTTTTTCAGGCTTGTTCCCGGTTAAACACAAAAAATCCCTGTACATAAAATAACATCTGTTGTCAAATATTGCAAGAGCTTAAAAAAGAAAAAATATTGAGAAAAGCGTATTTTGTTTGTCTTTTTCGTTTTTCATACCTTTCAGGTACTGCAGAAAAAATAAAACAAAAAAGCGAACCACCACCCTTGACTTATTCAAATTTGATGATATATTAACATTGATAATACGATTAATCAACACAAAGGGATAGTATACTTATGCCGCCCACCATGAAAGATATAGCCAAAGCAGCCGGCGTTTCCCAACCGGCTGTGTCGGCGGTGCTGAACAACCGGGGCAACTGCCGGGTCTCTCCTGAAACCCGCAGCCGTATCCTGCGTATTGCGGAAGAGCTGGATTACCATCCCAATCAGGCAGCGCGTCTTTTGAGAGGTCAAAAAAGCAATACTGTTGCCATTTTTACAAGCTTAAGTGTATCTTCTCTTCAAAATGAAACATTGCAGCAGATTTCATTGAAACTCCAAAAGCAAAAGCTGACCAGTTTTCTGGTTGCCGCAAGAGACAATGAGGATTTGCAGGAACGGTATCTGGAACTTCTTTCCCGCAACATCGATGCTTTGATCTGTTTCCACATCGACTTTGACTTTGACCGCTCCATACTAAAACTCCCTCAGGTTCATGTGGGGGTGGAGGTCCGCGACACGCCTGATATTATTCAGGACCTCAAAGGGGGAGGCGCGTTTCTGGCGGCACACCTTCTTGAGCACGGTCATGAAAAGTTTGTTTTTCTCACAGACAAACTTTCTTCCAACGCCTCCAAATACGAAGGAGTTCGAGAACGTCTTGCCGGCTCTGAAAAAAGCACCTCTCTTGAAGTCCTTGAATTTTTTCATGATACCGGGATCATCAGCAAAGTCCTGAAGGCAGTCAGTTCAGGGGCGACCGCCTTTATCTGCACCAACGATCACATCGCCTCACGGCTTTGCAGAGTGCTCAAACAGCACAACATAAAAGTCCCGGAGGAGATCGCCGTAACAGGTTTTGACGGTATGGCTTTTACTGAATATATGACTCCTTCCATCACCACCATGCGGGGCGATCCTGAAAAAATCGCTCAGGCGACTGTGGAGCTGCTGCTGGCAAGGATGAAGGATCCCATGCTCTCCGCCTCCATCAAGATCCCCGTCAGTTTTCACTGCGGAGAAAGTTGCGGATGCAAGATAAAACAGGAAGATAATTTCTTTTTTGAAACAATGCCTGCGGTCATTACACCGCAAAAACAACAGGAGAAGTCCCTATGAAAAAACACGCCTTCACCTTGATCGAACTGCTTGTGAGTGTTACTTGTCAAATAGGTGTTTTACCGTTGTATCTCTTCAAAAAAACAATCAGAAAAGTGCCTTATAATGCTTGCAAAGCAAGCGCTTCATGCACTGAAAGTACGCTTCATATTTGCCGAAGGCAAATGCTTCATACGGTGAAACCGTGCTTCACTCAATCAGCGTTCACGCTGATTGAACTATTGGTCGTAATCGCCATTATTGCCATTCTGGCGGCTATGCTGCTGCCTGCTTTGCAGCAGGCCCGGGAACGGGCTAAGAACACCACCTGTCTCAACAATTTTAAAGAAATAGGCCTTGCTTCAATACAATATGTAGCAGACAACAAAGACTGGTATTTCACCAACTGGAACAGTGGTCTTGGAGCAGGAGCCAACTTTAACAATTGCAACGGCGGATGGGCTATCGGAGCTCCGGTCATAGCTTCATCGTCCGGTCCCAAGAAGGGGTTGCTGGCTGTTTATATAGGCCATAATTCCGATGCTTATCTCGGAGCGTGGTTCCAATCAGGAACAAAAATCATCAAAAGCCGTATTGCCTGTCCCAGTTTCACCCCGCCTGCTATGACTTCCGGGACAACTTATTACAGTTTGATGCTCTCCCAATTCCTGACCGTCAATCCGGTTCATCTTGCCAAAGTATTCAGACCTGCGAAGTCGGCTCTTTTCGGTGAAATATCTCACACAGGTATGGGAGGATTCTACTATGGAGATGCCAATGAAACAAGCGGTGCCAAAAAGTCTGTTCTTACTCCCAGACACAGCGGAAAACTGAATATCACCTACTTTGACGGACACGTAAAAATGATTCCCTGGGGGGCCGTTCCTCAAAGTTCCCGTTACAAATACAACTACCGCAACGGATTCTGGCGTGCCTGGCCTGATCCGTCATTCCCGATATCACATTTTCTTATGTACTAAGTTAAATTTCATCATCAAGTCTTATAGAAAGGAACAAGTATGAAAAAATTATTATTGGCGGCAGCTCTGATTTTTACAGCTGCTGTGTGGAGTTACGAATTCAAGCAGCTCCCCAGAAGCATCAAGATTTCCGGAAAGCTGGAAAAGATCACGTCTATCACTGTCGTGAAAGATGCCTACAGTCAGGAAATCAGACTGGCTGCGACTGAATTGTGCTATGCGCTGAAAGAACTTTGCAACTTTGATGTCAAAGAAAGTGCGACTCCTGTCAAAAATTCTTTCAACATCATCGTCGGCAACGGTAAACTCATCAAGGCCGCCGGGATCACTGAAGAAATGATCCCCCAGGAAGGTTTTGTTATGCTCCGCAAGGGGAACAATCTTTATATCGCCGGTACCATTGGAGCCCTTTTCGGGTCTTACGACTTTCTGGAACGCTTCGGCAATGTGCGTTATTATTTCCCCGGCAAATACGGTACTCTGATCCCCAAAGGCAAAGGACTTTATCTGCCGCAGAACATCCGCATCGTTGACCGTCCCGACTATCTTTACCGTCACCTTGTCCTCGGTAAACCCCAATGGTTTGAAAACAGAAAAACCTATGGAGGCGGCGGCGCGATGCCCCCCATTCCCCTGCAGAACCGCCGCTGGAGAGACGGCAGAGTCCTCTATCCGCTCATCCACTCTCTGAACCAGCTGGGCTACACCCGCCGTTTCAGCAAGAGCAATCCTGAATACTTTGCCCTGATGCCCAACGGCAAACGTTACAACACCCCTGAACTGGTCTGTACGGAGCACTTCTGCTTTTCCAACAGACAGTTTATCGAAGAGGTCAAAAAAGATGCCGTCACCTTCTTTGAAGGCAAAGATCCCAAGAGCCGGGACATCCGCATCAACGGCGGAAAACACGGTTATCACTGGACTCTTGCCGGCAACTTCAAAACCGGAAAAATTTTCGGTGTGATGCCCAATGACTACATCTACTGGTGCCACTGCAAAGAGTGTGCCAAGATCGCCCCCGGAGGCCATACCTATATCAAAGATCCTAAAGCTGTCAAAGCTGTGGGCAACAAGATCTGGGCCTTTGCCGCCGAGATCGCCAATATGGCCAAAGCCAAAAATTACGGTGGTATCGCTATGATGGCTTACAGTCCTTACAATGCCGTTCCCGATATGAAGCTGCCCGACAATCTGCTGGTGCAGCTGGCTGTGACCGGTTCCACTGCCAACCCCACGGCGATGAAAAAGGCCGATGATTACCTGAATGCCTGGTGCAAGAAACTCAACAGCAAAGTCTTTGTCTGGACCTATCCCGGCAAACATATGCGTAAAGCCATTCCCGGCATCCCCGCTATGGCTCACAACCGTGTGGGTCACTGGTTCAAGGAACGCTCCGACAGGATCAACGGTGCCCTTTTTGAATGTGAAACCGATCAGTGGATCTTTGCTCACCTCAACTGCTATATGTTCCTGCGGGTTTCCTGGGACAGCTCCATTGATGTGAAGGCCGTCCTCAAGGAGTACTTTGACCGGATGTTCGGCAAAGGTTCTGCTGAAATGCAGAAAGTCTACGATGAACTGGAGCGTCTCTGGTGCGACAAAGTCGTGGGCGATACGATGGACTCCCCCATCGGTCCTCTGACCCGTATTCCTATCGACATCGAATTGTGGAACGAGATCTATTCCCCCAAAAAACTTGCTGAACTGGAAAATCTGGTTGCCGCCGCAGTGAAAAAATGCGGCAAGGACAAAGAAGCCGCTGCCCGCTGCCGCTTTATGGGCGACAAACTGATTGGCCCCCTGAAAGATGCCGAACAGCTTTTCCGCCGCAATCAGGATTCTGTCCAGGATTGGAGCTGCCGCCTCAACGAAAAAATCCATTTGCGTCCCTATCATATCGACTGGAATGAAGTCAGCACCGTGGTGACTGCCAAAGAAAACAAAGATTCTTTCGTCTTCCGTTATGAGTGTGAAGAACCCCTTATGAACAAGGTCAAGGCCGACTATGTCCCCAACAGCAGTCTGGATCTTTTCCGTGACTCTGTGGTGGAACTTTTCCTCAATCCTTCCGGTGACCGGAAAAACTATCTGCACTTCATCACCAACAGCAAGGGGTGTCTTTATTCCCAGCGCAACCAGTTTGATCTCAACTTCCCAAAACGCTTAGGTGCAGTTCCCGGTGTCAAAAGCGTTACCGGCAAAACCGCCAACGGCTGGTATGCTGAATTCACCGTCCCCAAGAAGGTGCTGGGCAATTACGACAAAAAAGGTTTCCCTGTGAACTTTGCCCGGAACCGTGCCTTGAATGGAATGGTCATCGGAAAAGATTACAAGGAAAACTATTACCACTGGGGCCCCACTCCCGGACGGGCTTTCCACCAGGTGGAACGCTTCGGTACATTGAAGCTTGACAAAGCCCCCGCCCCCATTGTCCGGGACGGAGATTTTACAGAAAACACGATCAAACGCAGCCACGTTCTCGGTCCCTGGATCATCTGGCGTTCCCAGAAAAAGACGCCTCAGAATCAACCTGTGGAACTGGACAGAAAAATCTTCATCACCGGCGGTCGCAGTCTGCACATGAAGAGCACCGGCGGCAAAATCGGACTTATTCAGGAAGCCAAAAATCTGAAACCCGGCAAAAAATACATCTTCTCCTTCTTTGTCCGCACCAAAGATGTGCAGACAGGACTGGGGTTGGGAGTTGCTCCCAGAGTTGTCTGGAAAAACAATGGTATGCGCCCCTTCCCTCCTGTTTCCGGGACCCGTCCGTGGCACCGGGTGGCAGTGGAATTCAAAACTCCTGCAAAACTGCCTGATAAGCCCTGGATCTACATCTGGTTCTGGGGCAAAGGAGAAGCATGGGTGGACCATGTTTCCATTGAGGAACTCCCCTGAAAAGCTGCTTTTCGACCTTCCAACCGTTTCCGGTCCATCACATAGCCCGGGAACGGTTTTTTGTATTTTGAGAGGTAATTTCAAAACTTCTCAAAGCTGTTTCCCGAAAATAAAATTTGCAAATCCCGCTTCAAGACCTTATATTATTTTCAGGTTCAACCCAACAAAATGGAGGTGCGGATATGGCAACGATCGTGGAACTTACGCCGGAACTTTGTGAAAGTGTCGTCGCTCAAAAGGGAGTCGTCCTGCTTTATTTCAAGGCAGAATGGTGCGGATTCTGTAAAACTATGAACCGCATACTGGATCAAGTCGCCGATGAAACGCCGGATGAGCTGCTCATCGCCAAGTGCAACATTGAACAGTGTGCAGAGTGTGCCGCAGCTTACGAAGTAACTTCAGTGCCCCGTCTGGTGATCTTCAAAGACGGTGTTGAAATCAAACGCATCAATGGTTCCATTGGCAAGGGACCGCTTCTTAAAGAACTTCTGCCGCTGCTTGACAACTGAAACGGGAAGGAAAAAATCAAGATGAAAAAGGCGGCAAGTCGATACCTGCCGCCTTCACTTTGCAAAAATACGGAACAAGATCCACTTTCAGTGAAAATATTGCCCTCTTCTTTGCCGCATCTTACTTGTTGTAAAGGAAAGGATTTTTGAATGATGCTTTTCCCTGGACGTTGCGGAAAAGCACAAAGTAGCTGAGGGATTTGACCGGTTTGGCAAGTTTGATGGTCTTGCTTTTTTTGCTCCAGTCCTTGGTTCCTGCAGGGAAAATCACGGTCTGGCTGTAAAGTTTTTTACCGTCAACGTATGTCAGGTCAACATAAACACCGTAGTTGTAAGCGACGTTTCCGGTCACTTTTTCGCCCTTGCTCTCTACACCGAAGGTCAAGGCTCCCTTGAGGGGCTCCTTGAACTGGAGAAAGGTATAAATACCTGTAGTGCCTTTTTTGATGTTTGCGATCTGGCAGTCGATCTGACCGTCTTTCTGGATGATGGTGCTCTGATTGGCATCCTTTTTGCCGTAGACCTTCATCTTGGTGAGGGGAGGAAGCAGATTCTTTTCTGCAGCTCCCAGCAGTGCAACGGTGCAAACCATAGCCATGACGATGAATTTTTTCATTTTTTTTGTTTCCTTTTGTTGTGGGATTGAGGTTTTTGGGGGAAATCCTCTGCAAATCCTTATGCCAGCGGGAGCTCTGCGCTGCAGCGGCAAAGTTCGTCGTGGCGTTGGACGGCAGCGGAGTTCATTTCCGGACCGAAAGTTTTGATGAGAACACAGCTCCGGAATCCTTTTGAACGTTCTCCGTAAAGCTCCAGCCAGCGTTCTTTTTCCTGAGTCTCCTCTTCAGAGCAGGGGAATTTGAATTTCAGTGCCGTTTTGACTTTGATCCGCCGGGGCTTTGGAGTCAGGCGGGCACGGAAACAGTTCTGGCGTCCGCAGAGCGTCGCATAAAGAGGATCGCAACAGAAATCCGTCATCATCCCGGCACTTTCAGGGGAGTTGGCACTCTTTCTTGCATCGGTCAGCAATCTGAAGCCCCCCGCTGTCCGGTAAAGACGGAAGGAACGGAAGGGATACTTTTCATTGATGATTGAGATGATGTGCTCCCGGATCTTCTCTTCAGCACTTTTTCTTTTGCCGCTGAAAAGCTCCTTGAACCAGACTTTGAAGCCCGGGAACGGCAGTGAGGCGTTGAAATCGATATCCAGAAAGGCACAATCTGTGGAGTTCAGGACCAGAGCGCCGTAACGGTTTCTGGTGATGATGTTGGCAGAGTCGATGGTTTCAATGATCTCTTCACAAATGGGAGCTTCATATTCATTTTCCGCTCCGCCTTTGAGTTTGGCGCGTAAGGCAGCAGCAGCTTCGAGGGCTCCGGGGAGCTGCTCATAGCAGCAGCGCCAGACCTTGCGTTTCTCTTCGGCAAGAGAGACGGCATCCTCCAGGGATTCATTAGAGCCGGCTTTGAAGTGTACGGTCAGCTCTCCGTTTTTTTCTGTACAAATGTGCCAGTATCGGAAAATTCTCATAATGACTCCTGATTTTTTGCTGCTCCCTGCTGTGCTGCCGGGAGGGCGTCCTGAAGTATAATATAGCTCCGAAATGAAGTGGTGTCAAGGTGAGAAATCACTTTTCCCAAGCGGTATTGCCCAGAAGTCCCTCCTGAAAGAAAACGAAAGAGCATCCGGCATCTTCCACCATGAGACGTATGGTTTCTTCCAGCTTTTCAAAGTGGTCCGGCTGGTAGTTGAAGTAGCCGGGGAAGGAGTACTGTTCGTGTCCGCAGGCGGAAAAGAGATCGTTGCCGTATTTGTCAGCTTTGGCAAGAGTCTGTTTGAAAAGCCGCGGTATCTCATCGGTTCTGAGAAGATTACAAACGATCCAGTCGTGATAAAAGAAAATGCCCAATCCCTGATCGTAGAGAGCTCCGTATTTCCCCAGATAGTCGATCTCTTCGGTGAAACCAAAATGGCGTGCCATGGGCTCAATGGGGGAAACATAGACCTCTGAACGGAACTCTTCAGCTTTTTCCTGTTCCGTCAATTCATCTTCCGGAGGCGTTGCCATGATCCTTGTACGCAGGGATTCGGAGTAACAGGGGCACCCTTTTTTGATGAGCTCGTCGGCAACACCGGGGCTCAGGTTGTTCCAATGGAGCACAGCAGGAACGATGTAAGCTGAACTGCCTGCAAAACGGGTCACTTCACGCTCCATGAGTTCGTAGTCTTCAAGGAACTTTTTCCGTGAAGCATCAGCGTAGGGGCGGTCAGGGAATTCGCTGTAGGCGTGGAGTGCAAACTTAAGCCAGTCTGAGTTGTCGGCGAACTCGGACTTCCAGATGTCCGGCATATCTTTGAGTTCAAACCCCTCGTGGTCATTGCGGTAAAAACTGTTGAGGATGACCTTCATTCCGTATTTGTCGTGAAATTCCCGGAGTTTTTTCAAATAGAAGTGGTCAAAAGCCCGTGCCGGACGTTCTTTGGCAAGTTCAGTAAAAAGGAAGCTGTGATCATCGATGTAAAAACGGCAGCGTCTGAAAGATTTTTTATCCCAGACCACGGTCAGTTTCTGGGAAAATTCCCCGTAAGGGGTAACAGTGACTGCTTCGATTTTGTTGATCTTCTGCGTCAGTTTGATCTCTGCCTGAAAGGAAAGACCGTTTTGTTCTGCCGGGACACCATTGACCTTTACGGGGGTTCCGAAACTGTTCATGACATCGACTTTGATGGTCAGGCCATCGGCAGTTTCCATGCCGCGGCGGCTGTTCAAAATGGCACCTTCGCGCAGATTGGTGATGGAAAGCATTTTTGACCTCTGATTTTCAGTATATGGAAAAATTCAAGAAAAGAGGATTACCCGGAACGGGACTTGAACCCGTAAGCCAATTAGGCGACAGATTTTAAGTCTGTTGCGTCTGCCGATTCCGCCATCCGGGCGTATGGATGGAAGCGTTTGAGTAACGCTGTCTATATAAGATAGTCGTTGAAACGAGATTTTTCCACCCAAAATTCAAAAAAAAAGCTTTTTTTTTCACACAAGACTTGATTTTATGCCGTTTTGGTGATATTTTAAAGGACGTAGATTTGCAATTAAAACAATTAACATAAATTTTGAGGTGTTATCATGGCTCATAAAAAAGGTCAGTCCAGCAGCCGCAACGGTCGCGACAGTAATCCCAAGTTCCTCGGTATCAAAGCTTTCGGCGGCGAGAATGTGACCGCTGGTTCCATCATCGTCCGTCAGCGCGGCACCCGTTTCCGTCCCGGTGTCAACGTTGGTTGCGGCCGCGACTACACTCTGTTCGCTCTTTGCGACGGCACTGTTTCCTTCCGCAAGGAACAGCGCAAGGTTGACATCATCCCCTGCGCGGAGTAATCCGCATCCAGGCAACGATGTTTGTCAATGGGTGAAAAATCTTTCATTCCGCCGGTTTTGAACTGCTGAAAACTTCTCTCTTGAAGAGAAGTCTGTGCCGGAGTGTTTGGGAGAACACCTGAAAAAAAGACCCCGGCAAGTTTGGACTTTCCGGGGTTTTTCGTTATATCTCAAAGAACTACAAGGAGTATTTTCAGATGTTTGTTGATCGCGCAACCATTTCAGTCAAAGCCGGAGACGGCGGTAATGGCTGCTGCAGTTTCCGCCGGGAAAAGTTTGTCCCCAAGGGCGGTCCTGACGGCGGCGACGGCGGCAACGGCGGCGATGTGATCCTTATCGCTTCTGCCAATGAACAGAATCTGACCCCCTTTGCCTATCAGACCCGTTATCAGGCGAAAAACGGTCCTAACGGACAGGGCGCCGATTGTCACGGACGCAATGCCGCTCCTGTGACCATCAAAGTGCCTGTGGGAACCATCATCACTGATGAGGAAACAGGCGAACTTGTCGCCGACCTTGACGAAGAAGGCAAGAGTGTCATCGCCGCCAAAGGAGGCAGAGGCGGCAGAGGGAATGCCCGTTTTGCTTCCAGTGTCAACCGGGCTCCCCGGCGCTGCGACCCCGGCGAAGAGGGGGAGGAACGCAGACTCCATCTGGAGCTCAAAACCATTGCCGATGCAGGACTTGTGGGATTCCCCAATGCCGGAAAGTCCACTCTCATCAGTACCGTTTCCGCTGCCCGTCCCAAGGTGGCTCCATATCCCTTTACCACACTGCACCCTGTGGTGGGTATCGTGGAGTACCCGGATTACCACCGCATTTCCATGGCAGATATTCCGGGACTTCTTGAAGGCGCCCACAGGAACGTGGGACTGGGACACTCCTTTCTCAAGCACATCGAACGGACCAAACTGCTGATCTTTGTGCTGGATATGGCAGGTGTTGACGGCAGAGATCCTGTCAACGATCTCAAGGTGCTCCGGGACGAATTGGAGCACTACATGCCCGGTTTGGAAAAACGCAGTGCTCTCATCGTTGCCAACAAGATGGATCTGGAAGGGGCTGAAGAAAATCTTGAGCGTCTCAGAAATGAGCTTTCTGCTGAGCCCATTGAGATCGTTCCCCTTTCTGCCGGAATGAACGAACTGGGAGAATTCAGAGAAAAGCTCCGTTCCGCAGTTGAGATCGCCAGAAACCGTTACTACTGATTACAGGAGAACTCTATGCACAACCCTTTCAAGGATTTGCCGCAAAAGGTGGGAGAGCTCCACAGCTCCCCTATTATGCGCCGTTATGAAGGCAATCCCATATTGACTGCCGGGGGATTTCCATATCCTGCCACTCTTGTATTCAACGCCGGTGTCGCCCGGTTCCGTGACCGTTATTACATCGCCCCCCGGGTGGATCACTTTGCCCCTGACTATTCCCGTCCGGCGCTGAACATTACCACAGCTTTCGGTTACAGCGATGACGGGATCCATTTCACCATGGAAAAGGAGCCCATCCGTGTCCATTACAAGGACCGGCTCCTCCCCTGGGTGTGCGACTCCCGTCTGACGGTCCTTGAAGGGGAGCTGTATTTGAGTTTCTGCTTTGAAAACCAGCACTCCGAACGCCCCGGCATCGCCAAATGGAGAGGAAAAGGAACTGACTTTGATGCGGTCTGCATCGGGATCCCCCAGCAGCGCAATATGATCCTCTGGCCCGAAAAGGTCAACGGTTACTATATGCGTCTGGAGCGTCCTTCAAACCAGTACCGTGAACCTTTCCACATCTGGTACAGCAAGTCCCCTGACTTGCGTTTCTGGGGCGAGAGCGAACTGCTGCTGGGGTGCGAAGATGTGCCCTTTGCCAACTGCAAGATCGGCGGCGGGGCGCCTCCTTTGAAAACGGATAAGGGCTGGCTTCTCATATTCCACTCTGTGGATACCGATCCTGACCGGAGCATGGATGTGCCTGCCTGTAAGGGATGGAACAAGCGTTACACCTGCGGTGCGGCGCTCTTTGACCTTGAAGATCCCTCCAGGCTCATCGCCATCACCAAAACGCCCCTGCTGGCGGCTGAAGCCTCTTACGAGACCGATCCCGGGCAGTGGTTCGTCAACAACACCATCTTTCCCTGCGGTGCGGTGCTTATGGAGGATAACAACACCGTGCGCATCTATTACGGCTCCTGTGATTACTCCACCAATCTGGCAGAGACCACCCTTGAGGAGCTCTGGAGCGTCATGACGCCCTGTTCCCGTATGGCTGAGTATGCCACAGTACCTTTCCGCATAGAGGAGTGGAAAAAGTAACTCCTTTTAATATTACCTTTTCTAAAAATAAAAGGGCTGCCGCTTAAAATTTGCGGCAGCCCTTTTGCTTATTCAGAAATCAGTTGAAAAGCGTTTTCAGCTTTTGGCAGGTGGCGATGGCGAGTTCTTCATCGGGAAGAACCATGTCGGGGAGACGGCTGAAGGGAACCATTTCGGCTGTGAGAGCACCTTTGTAGTTGATGGCTTCAAGATGTTTCTGAACAGCTGCGAAATTCACCATGCCTTCCAGCAGGTCGTCGCCGAATCCGTGGAGTCCGCCGGCACAGTCGCTCTCAGAGAAGTTCTTGACGTGGATCGCTTTGACACGCTCTTTGAGGATCTCTATGTAATCCTCAGGGCGGCAGTAGATACAGCAGTTGGCAAGGTCAAAGTAAATGCCCACCTTTTGAGAGGCAAACTGATCGAGGAAAAGTTTCCACTCCATAGGGGAAAGGAGGAACCGGTTCCAGACATTTTCAAGTGCCAGATTTACGTTGAGCTCCTCAGCAAGTGGTGTCACTTCGTCGATGGAGCGTTTGGAGTACTCCCACACATCCTTGTAGCTGACAACAGGACGGGATTCATCCCAGGGCACACGGGTGTCGCCGGGGATCACGAGGATCGTTTCAACTCCCAGCCAGCTGGCGATTTGGATGTATTTGCGGGTGAATTCCACCGCCTGAGAGCGTTCAGCTTCATCGGGACTGCTCAGGGAACATCCCCAGTAATAGCCCGTTGCCATGGTACGCAGACCGATTTTCTTTTCGGCGGCGTAGGCGGCGATTTTTTTGCACTCAGCTTCAGTGATGTCAGTTTTGATGCAGTCGCCCACGGTGAATTCCACACCGTCAAGTCCCTGTGCCGCCGCAAAGTCAATGAATTCGTAAGGGGTTTTTTCTCCGGTAAAACCGCCGTAAACCCAGTAATTAAGTGCCTTATACATATTCGATCTCCAAAGTTTTGCCGCAGTCAGCGGCGTTGATTTCAGTTAAAGCAATGACCACGCCGTCAATGACGGAGTCGGGGGTCTGGAACTTGTCAGGAGTGACCCCTTCACGGACGCAGTCGGTAAAGTATTTCAACTCCCGGTGCCACCCTGTCGGCAGTGCCGGATCCCCTGTGTCTGGGGTATCGATTTTGCCGTCGTTCCAGTAGATGTGAAATCCGGAGTGGTCAAATTTCAATGTCGCCTTTTCGCAGACGATCTGGAAACTCATCTCAAAGGGCACATTGGGAGCGGCACACCATCCGCACTCTGCTGTGATGAAACGCTTGTCCCCCATGTTGTAAGAGGTGAAGATGTGATCGTGGGTATCCTTGGTCACAGCCCCTCTGAGACCGATACTGGTGACGCTCACAGGACGCCCGAAAAGATAGCGGATAAAATCGCTGTCGTGCAAATGAGTGTCGTAAGCGACACCGGCTGAAAGTTCATCGTTGAGATACCAGTCCTTCCATGAGTTCCCGTGGACTCTGGGAGAAAGACGGCGGAAATTAGCAGTCAGCACTTTGCCGACACTCCCGGAATCAAGGATTTTTTTGGCGGCATCATATTCGGGCCAGGCACGGACGCACATGCCGATGTTGATGAAACTTTTGCTTGCGGCGATCTTCTCTTTCAGAGTTCGTACCTCTTCCAAGTTGCGGCAGAGGGGCTTTTCGCAGAAAACATGGATCCCCTTTTCAAGTCCGGCAATGATCAGATCCTTGTGCCAGACGGTTGGAACGCAGATATCAACCATGTCAAGGTCGCACTTTTCGATCATTTCAAAGCCGTTGTCAAAGACCTGGACTCCGGTCAGGTCAAGGGGCTGGGAGTTGTCTCCGCCGCCGATGTTGCCCACAACGGAACTGATGTCCCCTGTGCGCTTCACTGGATCGATATCTGCCAGAGCCACAACTTTGACTCCGGGCATACTGTTGTGAATCCGGAAATGGGTGGACCCCATAAATCCGAGACCGACAAGACCGACTTTGACTTCTTTCATCTTCTTTAATTTTCTTTCTCTTTTCAGTAAACACTATTGTACAATATATATTATAACAGAAGATCCCCGGAAAAACAATGGATTTTTCTGCAATACAGTGGATTTTTCAGCAAATAAGTGCTATTTTAGACAAAATCAAAAATCAATCAACGAAAGCTCTTACCATGCCGCACGAAATAACTCTTGAGGTCCTTCTCAGCCGGGAGGTCTGCCGCCTTTTGGATACCTTTGCCGCCGCCATGAATATTCAGGTGGTCTTTTTTTCCCATCAGGGGAAGATCCTCAAACGGGGGCGGAGCTTCGGCAACAGTCCCTACTGCACCTTTATGCAGGAACATTTTTTCGGCGTTGAACGCTGTCTGCAGCTGGACTCCGACATGCGCCGGAAGTGTCTGGCACTGGGCAGAGCAGTCAGCTACCGCTGTCATGCGGGGCTCAATGAGATCACCGCCCCTGTGAAGATCCTGGGGGAGACGGCGGGGTTCATCGTTTTCGGACAGTTCCGCACCACTGAAACGCCCCCTGAATGCATCAAAAACACCCCCGAGGCATTGGCAAGTTTCAACGCCATTCCCTTCTTTGATGAGGAGTCCGCCGCAAGTTTGGAGGATATGATCAATGTGCTCATTGAGTATATCATTTCAAAAGAGTTGATCTCCTACTCAGGAGATTTCCGTTATCACCGGCTTTTGAGCTTTATCGACACCCATCTGCAGGGCAAACCCACCTTGCATCAGGCGGCACGTTACCTCAATATGAGCGATTCAGGACTCACCCACTTTCTCCATGACCGCTGCAAAACCTCTTTCAAGAAACTGCTCATTGAAAAAAGGATCGCCTACGCAGAAAAACTCTGGAAAGAAGATCCAACTCTTTCCATCTCCGAAGCAGCCTTGCGATCCGGCTACGATGATCCCCACTACTTCACCCGCATCTACCGCAAAGTCCGCCGCATCACTCCCGGTATGGCAAGAAAAGAAAAACCGGAACAGGAGTGATTTTTTCTCCTGTCCCGTTTTTGGGAAGGTCGTGGAATCAGATCAGAATCCCGCCTGACGGGTCAGATCTGCTTCGCTGGTCACATGTGCCAGTCCGCGGATGATGACTGAGAAGTTCAAACTCTTTCCGGGGTGGATGGTCAGAGGTGAATTGGCTTCTCTGTCGTTGTACCGCTTGCCGTAGAAGCTTCTGGGGAACTCAAGGGTGTAGACCTTACCGCCGCCCTTGTGGTTGCCCTTGGAGGTGAACCACACATAGGCATGGGTGATGGTGCTGTCGCCGATGAGGACGATCCCCTTCTTGAGCTTGGTGTCAAAGGCGCCGGTATAGGGCTTGGCAAGACGGATGGAACGCCGTTCGTAGTTGATGGGACGGGCGGTGGTGAAGTGATTTTCTGCAAGTTTTTCATCTGCAAATTTCACAGGGACCACCAGTGTATCATCCTGCTGGGGCAGCTTGCCGGAACCGATGGCGGGCATCATGCGTCCCCGCCAGGGGAGCTGGAAGTGTTCAGGATCGTCAGAAGCCGCATCAACAGGCATCTGGTTGACGATCTCGTAGGAGATCTTCAAGTCAGGAGAGTTGGCGGTCATGGTCATGGTACGCTTGAAAAGGAAGGGCGTCTTGGGGAGCTTCATTGAAAATTCAAAAGAGGCTCTGTCGCTCTTGATTTCCTTGATGGCAACGTTCCAGTCCACATAGGTGATGGGCCAGATACCGCCGCCGCCGGCATCGCCGTAGCCGTCGTAACCGCTCAAGTTGTAGATCATCGCCATGGTGGCGTGCTGGGCAGAACGTTTTTCAGGAGCCATGACCTTGTCAAAAAGTCCGCTGACCAGAGTTTCTGTTCCTTTGATCTTGAAAGAAACCAGCCAGCCCCCCGTTTCAAGTATAACAGCACGGATAATGCCGTTATCCATGATGATCCCGGGGTGTCCTTTGTAGACGGTGGGAGTGACCTTGACCTGAGCGTTTTTCATATTACCTGCGTTTGCCGCTTCTGCTGCCAGAGCAAGGTAGTATTCGGCGCGTTCAAACTGTTTCCAGCTGAAGACACTTTTGGCACGGTTGAAGAAGAATTTTTCCAGATCATTGGTAAAAGAGCGGGTGCCTTTGAAGGCGGACTCTGCCAGTGCACGCTTGTAAATTTCAAGGTACTTGCCGGTGAGGGCACGTTCCTTTGAGGTGTAGGGTGCGCCTGAGTTGACCTTTTTGAGGAAGGCTTCAACAACTTTCATGTTGATCCCCGCTTTGGTGCACTTGGCGACCAGAGCTTGAAGATCTTTCAATCTGGGGTCGGCTTTCAGCTCAAAGGTGCGGGTGTAACGGTAAGTTTTGCCCTTGGAAACAAGTTCCACAGTGACAACATTTTTGCCCAGCTTGCTGAGAACAAAAGGTACTTTGACGCCTTTGGGAGAACCTTTGGTGCTGACATCTTTGCCGTTGAGTTTGATCTGAGTTCCTGCAGGAGCGCAGATGAAAAACTCTCCGGGAGCAGTTTCCACACTGCTGTTGTCTGAGGGGGTGGAAACCACCACTGCGGGGAAGGCTTTGAAAGCGTTGATCTCACGGGCGATCTTTTCCCTGACAGCGTAGATCAAATGAGGATCGTTACATTCGCCGAAGGGGAATGTGGGCATGGTCTCTTTGAGCAGCTCAAGAGTCCGCCTTCTGCCCATGCCGGGATAACGGCTGTCGATGAGCTGTTCAAGGATACGCATATAGTCAAAGTCATCGATACTTTCCTTGATGAGAGCTGAACGCAGAGAGGGCACGCACATTTCACCCTTTTTCCGGGGGGGATAAAAGATGGTGGCAGCACCGCAGTTGTGGGTCTTATCCAGATCATCCCAGGGATTGACACCCTGAGGCGTGTGAATGGTGTTCCAGAGAAGTCCGCCGTTGCCTTTACCGGCATAGATGCGCCAGGCGAAGAAGCGGTTCAGATGGTAGTTGTGATTGCTGATGCGGACGCTCCAGTTGTAGTACCAGATGTCGCCGCCTTTGCGCATGTGTTCATCCTGCTGGGCAGGCTTGTAGTGTCCGGGTGAAAGGGGCACGCAGAAGGTGTGGGTGTAGCCGATGGCGCCGTTCTGTTCCTTGGGAATGAAGATCTTCAATTCAGGCGCCGCCTTGTGGATTGAATCAAGGATCAGCTTCAGATCCGCATGGACCTTTGCTGCGGGTTCGTCATAGAGGTAGGCGTAGAAGTTCAGAGCGGGGAATCTTTTCTTGACGTGAGCGGTGAACTGCGCCGCAAACTGTCCGGCATATTTCAAGCCGTCAGGGGAGATCCAGCTGAAGTTGCCAAAGGGACTGTTCCGGGGTTTGCTCCGGTCTTCACCTTTTTTGCGGAACCAGCCTCCGTTGTCCCCCAGCATACCCAAATAGGGCACAGGGAAACTGATCTGACCGTAGACTTTATTGCGCAGCTCAATATCCTTGTCAAAGGCACTCCAGTCGGTGACGGTGAGTTTGCCGTTTTTGATAGTGAAAGGGGGATAGGGGGAGCCCAGCGCCTGATTTCCCGTCATACGGTGATCTTTGAGGAGCTGGTGAAAATTGGCAATGACCTTGGCACGGGGACGGCGGTCGATGTCGGTGTAAGCCTTGAAGGGCCGGGTGTAGAAATAGGTCTTCAAATGCGCTGTGTCAGGCAAAGCAAAGTTGTGGACCTCAAGAGCGAGTTTGAAAGAAGAGAGCTTTTTGCCCTTTGCAAGCACATCCGCACTACCTGTGTAGAGTCCGGGAGCCGTTTTGGCAGGAACTTTCACCAGAACATAGAAGGGCAGATTTTTCCCCTTGACCGCCTTGCCGCTGGTTTCAGGCAGGATAGGATCGGCGTTGAAACCCTTGTTGTTGGGATTGTCAGGCTTTTTCAGGAAGATGAATCCCACCACCCGGGAGTTGATGTTGGATGCGGCAATGGTCCCTTCAGTACCTTTGAGGTCGGAAAATTTCAGTGTCACTCCGTCAAGATCTTTTTTGGCGTTGACCACGATCTGAAAAGGTTCAGACTCATTAGCAGCGGCAGAGAGAGAGATGGTGTTTTCTTTTTTTATTCCGGCAGGGACTTTTTCGTAGGGGACTTTCAGATAGGGAGCTTCTTTCCAGACGGTAGCAGTGCTGTCGCTGCTGATGAGACGGGCAGCGGCATTCTGATTGGCAAGGCGCTTTTCAGGGACGATCCCGTAGTAGAAGTTGTCAAGAAAGACCTCCTGTTTGCCGATGATCCAGAGCGTAACGGTGACTCTTGCACAGTTGACCGGGGGGAAGAAGGTGAACTTTGCCTTGTTCCACTCCCCGGGAGAGCTCTTCCATTCGGGGAAGTGGTGGCGGATCACCTTGTCATTGGCATCGCGGAATGTGAATCTTCCCGCTATACGGTTTTTGGGCGCAGCAGTGCTGACAAAGTAGTCGAAACTGAAGCAATACTGTTTGCCGGGAACAAAGATAAGGCTGTTGAAATTGATCTCAGTACTTTTCTTGGGGTCGCTGCAGAAAGAACGCAAAGCATAGCGTCCATCTTTTGCCTTGGCTGTGGAGCGTTCAAGGACCCGGAGGGGGGGCTGAGAGGTGCCGCGGAAATAGTAATCCGCCATGCTTGAGCTTTCAAGAGAACCGTTGAGCAGCAGATTGCCGTCGGGGTTGTTGACAGGATACTTTTCCGTAAAGTGAAGTGCCGTCACATTGGCGCTCTTGACTCCGTCCAGCCAGAAGCTCAGAGAACAGCTTTTGGCTCCCGCAGGGACCCGGACGGCATGGAAAATGTCATATTTCCCCACGCCGGTGACTTTGACCTGGCGAGAAAAAGAGTTGAATTTGGACATGGCTTTGCCTTGAGCGTCCCAGAAAATGGCACGGACGGAGGCAGCATTGGCAAACTGAGGGTCGAAAGAGGTCACTTCAAAGGGCATGCGTATATAGCAGCGTTTTCCGGGGGTGAACCCTGTAAGACGGTGGCAGTTGATCTCAACAGTGGCCCTGGCGTTTGAAGCTTCAGTGACAATAAAATTGCCTTTGTAGGCGGCTTTGGCTCCCGGACGCAGGATCCGGATATGAGCTTTTTTTCCTTTGGGATCTTTAAAATCCCCATTCGGGACCAGATTTTTCCCCGCAAGGACCGTCACAGCGGCGATGGCAAGGAGTACCAACATTTTTTTCATCTGGCAATTTTTCCTTTCTTCTTTATTCAGGTAAATTGTTGCGGACATTGGAAAATATACTGCAACTTTACTTTTTTTGCAAGTTTTTATTCCGGAACAGCAACTCATTGATCCACAAAAAATGGGGCTGTTGCATTGCAACAGCCCCATTAATGAATTTTTTGACCATGACAGGGAACGTCCCTCTCAGGAACGTTGCCAGTGTTCTCTGATCTCCTGAGAGAATTCTCCTCCGCCTTCACCTTCGCAGCAGACAGCAAAGGCTTCCACGTGTTCACAATCCAGACCTTCTTCCCATGGACGGAATCGTATGTGATCGATGGAGGGCAACTGGCACTTGTGAAGTTTCATGGCTTCCATCTTTTTGCTGTAAAAATCACTGATGTCGATGTAGGTCTGCCGGCCCACGGTGCAGATATTGCCGTAAGGAGTCTCATCGGCACAGGGCCAGAGGAGCAGCATACCCGGGAATTTGCACTCCCGGACGGTTTTTGCCACCAGAAGTGAGGTCCCGATATGTTCCATGTCGTTTTGAAAAAGGTCATGGGTCAGGATGGCCTCAGGCTCGTACTGCACAATGAGTTCTGCAAGTTGTTTCCGTGCCGCCGGTTTTTCATGGGCCATCAGGATCGTGGGAGTGTTTTCAGAGACACACCCCGGACGGGGAACTCCGTAGGCAAGATCGATCCTCTCAAGATCATCGTTGATATAGTGCCGCTGGGGGTGATCCAGATGAATGGCAGTCGTCCCGAAAGCCGCTGCGCCGGCGGCGGCTTCGATCTTGCGCTGTGGCATGATCTCATGCCAGGGGACCGTTTTGTAGACTCTTTTACCCTTTTCGTCAAGAGATCCCCAGGAACCGGACATGTTGTTGGTGGCAAGGATATAAACGACCTCATAACCTTTTTCAAGGTATTTGAACAGAGTTCCCCCTGCGTTGAATTCAATATCATCGGCATGGGCACCGATGGCCATCAAAACTTTTCTGCTCATGGATGTTCTCCTTTTTATCTGACATAAAGGTTGCGCCACTTGGGGAGGATCCTGTAGGGGCCTCCCGTGGGGGCGATGGAAAAGGAACGGTATTTTTTGCCTGTCATGCGGGTGCGTCCGATCTGGATGCCCCAGGGGTACTGACGGGAAGGTCCCAGTTTGCCGAGATCGCTGACGGGGATATGGATCTCCGCTTCCCAGCGGTCGGCATATTTTTTCACAACCGCTTTGCAGCCGGGGTTCCAGAGGATGGGCAGAGTGTCTCTATCCACGATGGCCACATCGGTGGACTCATCATAGATGGCGCCGTTGGTATTGACGGCGATCTTGAAGTAGCTGCGCTCAGGGGAATCAAGATAGACTTCGATCACGTCGTCATCAAAGATCTTGAATTCGTCATTCCGGGTGCTGACCGCTTTGATGCCCTTCATATTTGGTTCATAGCAGATGGCTGCCACCCGGATAAATTTACGGTTGTTTGAAAAATGGGCATTGACCCTTGTCTGGAGACGTTCCGCAAATTCACCTGTGTTATTATCGACCATATTCTGCCAGCCGTGTCTGTATTTGGCAAGGTTGCCGTCCAGAGGGGCGTTGTCCGCAACGCGGTAGGCTCTCATAAGGGCACCGGTCCGCTTCAGATTGCTGAAAAGTTTTTTCAGGGGCTGCAGGGCCTTTTCGATGGCGGCGATCCTGCGGAAATAAACCGAATTTGCAGGAACAGCAGCCTTGGCTCTGGCAAGAAGTTCAAAGTATCTGGGGACATCCTTTTCTTTGAGGAATCCGGTGGTCAGAGTAACACTTCTGGACTCCTGACGGCTCCACACCTTTTCGGCAAAAGTGTAATACTCTTTCATAACCTTTGCCGCCGGACCGTAATAGAGTTTGTAATACTCATCGAGGAGTTTTTTCATATCCAGATCAGGATCCCAGAAGAGTTTGTTCTGCACATAGACCATCAGGTGCATCAGGGGGACCATACCGAGACGGTCGCCGTCAGGGCGGCCCCGTTTGCCTTCAGACATCCACGCCGGGGAGATCTCAATGAACTTGCCGTCGGCGTAAGGACGCATTTCCTTCATTTCACGCTGCAGTGAAGCCGTGAAGATGATGGGATAACGGGGGAAGGTGGGGGTACGGTAGTAGAGGAAATAATCCCAGACGGGGCTTTTGCGCTTGCCGTTGACCTTTTTCAGCCACTCCTGACGTTCCGCGATCACGGCACGGTTGACTGTGTCAAGGACACGGGTGGCGCTGTAGGGCTGTGCAAAGGGTTTGACGATATTGTCAACTTCACCGGGACGGAAGTTGGTAGGAAATGACCTGGCGCCCGCGCCGTTCATGTAAAGAAGGGTCTTCCCGGGATGACTTTCAGCAAGTCCTTTGGCGAGATAAACGTTGAAATCCCAGAGGACATTGGCGGCTGCCTGATCAGGATTTTTGTATTTTTTCATGTACTGGGCCATATCCCTGTAGTCGATCAGCACGGTGCCGTCCGGGGGGCCTACGGCAAAAGCGGAAAGGTTGGGGAAAGCATCAAAGACTTTGCGCAGAAACTGCAGACTTGCCTTGCGGAATCCGGGATCGTTGTAACGGGGACTTCCGGAGCCTGCGGGGTATCCCGAGAACTTGACACCGGGGGCGCTTTCGGCAAAGAATTCAGGATGCTTTGCATACTGTTCTCGCGTGGAGTAGACCCCGTAGGTGGCGTGATTGTAGATGATCTGTGTATGGTTGCCGCATTTCAATCTTTTGAGCCATGAGACACCTTCTTTATCTACATTCATGGCGCTGTAATAGGTCCATTCCCTGCGGCCGAAGGCGGCTTCGCGGCTCAAGCGCATGGGTTTGACGCTGATGTTTTTTGCAGAGGGGATGATGGTCCCGTCTTCATAGGGGGCATAAAAACGGACCCCGAGATGCTCCAGAAAAGCGCTGACAGCGTACCAGTTGCCCGTATCATCGTTGACATGGATCTGGAGCGGCGTATTGAAATTACCAGCACCCGGCCCCACATTTCTCAATGCAAAAGGCGCGCCTGCGAAGTCCCACCACTTTTTCAGCCCCGGTGAGGGATAGTTGGCCGGTTTGGGTGATTTGTTGGTCAGAGGGGCTCTCTGGTAGCGGGTATCGCTCGGGAGAGTGGAAAAAGGAGAACGCTTGACGATCACCATGGGGCCTGCCAGGACCGCGTAATTCTTTGCAACAAGAATGTCATAAGCTGAATTTTTGAACTTGGGCATTTTATATCCCAGTTTGCGGGTATGGCTGCTTTCACCCACATAAAGCTGATTTGCAACACCGGCAGTAGGTTTTCTGACGATATTGATTTTTGCACCTGAGATCTTGCTGATGAAGTACTGCAGATCTTCAGCCGCACGCAGGGTGCTTGTGTGGGCATCTGCTGCGATCACGATCTCTGAGACAGCTTTGCCGTTTTTGACGATATCTACCGCAGCAAGACTGGTTGCGGCAAATACACCTGCCAGGAGAAGTAAACTTGATTTTTTCATTGTGAGATACCTTGACTTTATTTGATCGATTTCATCTTGTTCTGAAGAGGCTTCTTAAAACCTGCCGCAACATTTTTTGTGCTGAGCGCCCGGTTGTAGAACTCTTTTGCCTGGGCCTTTTTTCCTTGAGCAAGGGCAACGTCGCCGCAGGTCACAAGATAGTGGAAATACCAGACACCGCCGCCTTTCCAGTTGCGTCCCCGGTTGAAGTCGGCAAGCGTTTTTTCGGCGTCGGCAAATTTTTTCTCCTGGGCAAGTATTCTTGCCTTGGAAAGGCAGGAGTCCAGATAGGCATGGAAACCTCTGTGAGAAGTTATCCTGATGACCTGATCGGCATATTTTACTGCCGCTGCAGTGTTTTTATTTTGCCATGCGGCATGGATGAGGGAATTGAGTGCCAGAATTTTGACCGTGTTGTCTGAACCCGCATCGGCAGCGCATTTTTCAAGGTCTGCTATGGCACGGGGATATTGACGGGTGTAGAAAAATGACCTTCCTCTGTTGAAAAATCCCAGATAAGCTATATCTTCGCTCCAGGAGTTTATATCGGCGGAAGCAAAATCCTTGACGATCTGACGGTGTTTGCCTGTGGCACTCAATATACGCAAAGTGGTGTAAGCCTTCCAGTCGGGAGCTGTGATCCTTGCCGCGGCGGCATTGGCCTCTTTGACCTTTCTTCCGCTGGCCAGAGCGATGGCGGCATAAGACAGGACCTTCTCTTTGACCGGCCCTTTGACTTTTTTCTCAAGGGCAAGATACTTTTCTGCGGCTTTGAGCCAGCGGGAGCTTCTGAACTCATTCTGCGCTGCCTGAAAATCTTTGATCGTTCCCCCGTTCAGATGGATAAAACAAAGACACGCGAAAACGCTCAACCATAATTTTTTCATTTCTGCTTTTCTCCAGTGATTTTATTTCCACGAAATATGACGGCCGACCCAGTTGATATATCCTGGGCTGGCTTGTAAGTATATGCTGTTGCCTTCTCTTGCCTCTTCCTGCCATTTGCTCATACCGGAAGAGTGGCCGTCAAAAAAGAGCATTGCCGCTGTTGTGTGGCGCCAGGCAAGATATTCGGGGCTGACCCAGAAGGCTGATGCAAGAGAACTTTCTTTATCCTGACATTCCCCTGCAAAAATCAATGCCGAAGGACGAAGGATCTGTGTTTCTTTGAAAGTGTATTTGCGCAAATAGTCATTGCCGCCGATGGAATAATATTTGGGTCCTCCTGTGTAAACAGATGCCGGGCAGGCAAAACGGTCTCTGCCGTTTTTAGTGATCCTCCCGATCACTCCTCCTGTTCTGAGGTAGGTGGAAAATTCACACGGACATCCTGTTCCTGTTGCCCAGCTGTGCGCTGTGCTGCAGACCGGCACATCTGCTTTGTCGTTTCCACGGGTCGGCGGAGCGTATGAGTAGTCGTGCATATACGAATTAAGGGCGAACCCGATCTGTCTCATATTGCCTGTGCATTTGCTGAAATAAGCCCGTCCCCGGGCCTGCTGCAGGGCAGGCAGGAGCATGGCGGCAAGTATGGCGATGATGGCTATAACGACAAGAAGCTCTATTAAGGTGAAGCTGTACAGCTTCACCTGCCCATGGGCAGGTGAAAAAACTTCTTCCTTGCCATAAACACGATCACAGCAGAGATGTGATCTTTTCACCAGCAGTTCGATCAAAGTGAATTTATTAGAAAATGCTGTATTCATCAGATTTTCCCCCCTGTATTTTCAGTTGCTGAAAAACTGTCTATTTTGCCTTACAGGAGAGAATATAAATGCAATGTCTTCAAAATGCAATATTCGAAACGATTATTAGTGTGTTTTAAACGATTATTGTTTGTTTTTCGGGTCTTTTGACTGTTTTCCGGAATTGAAAAAGGGGTAGTCGTCATGAAAGTTGCTGTTTTTCAGCATGGAACTGTATTCCCGGGGGGTAACCCCCGTGAGACGCTTGAAGATCCTGAAGAAAAAGGCAGGAGAAGCATATCCGATCGCAGCAGCGATCTCTGATGAACTCAGGATCGACTCCTGAAGCAGACGCTGTGCCTCATTGATACGGACTTCATGAAGAAGAGTCATAAAGTTTTTTCCTGTTTCCTTTTTCAGAAGGGAACGCAGGTGTGAGGCGCTCACATTGAGGGATCGGGCAACATCCATCATGCGCAGTTCATACTTGAAGTTTTCGCGGATGATCTCAATGGTCTTCCGGGCAAGTTCGCTGTACCGCCGGGTGGTCCCGGATGGAAGAAACGGTTCCGGATCTTTCTCTGGCAGGGCGGCCTTTTCACTTTGCACCTTTCTGAGAAGTACGGAACGGCTGAAGAGCAAAAGGAGTTCCGTCAGGTGGCTGATGACAAGTTCTTCAAGAAGAAGAGAAGGGAGTTCATGGTCATTTTTCAGCCGTTCGAGAACAGTTCTCGAAGGCTGATCCACCGGAATGATCCTGCCGAAAAGTTCTGCCGGGACCTTGCCCCGGAACATGCTGTTGAAATAACTGAAGGGCATGGCGGAGTTCCCGGCATAAGTATGCCAGGTTCCCCCTTTGATCAATATGGCATCGCCGGCTTTCAGAAGAAAAGTCTCCTTGCCGATGGTCACATTGACCTCTCCGTAGTCCACGTAGACGAATTCGTGACCGAAAACGGCATGGCGGTGAGAACGCTGGACATAATCCCGTTTACGCCGCACATACTTGATATATGAGACGTAACGTATTTCAACGGTCCGGGGGACACGTTTCAAAAACATGATTTGAAACTCCTTGACTGGAAGGGGCAGAAAAAATCCCCGGTGTCGCTGAACGCCGGGGATATGGATCTGAAAGATCAGATGTGATAGACAGGCTCAGTTTTACCGCTTTTCGCAGCGCGGTCGCAGGCGTCCAGAACAGCCATGGTTTCGAGAGCATCTTCCAGAGAGACGGGCTGACCGCCTTCCAGAAATTTGACGATCTCTTTCAGGAGCATGCAGTAGAAGGGAATACGGCAGGTGACTTCGGCAAACTTGAGGGTACCGGATTCAGCATGACGGATACAGGCACCGTATTTCCAGTTGGTGCGTGACATATCCACAACGCCCCGGCGTCCGTCGCCGTAGATGACGTGGAAAACATATCCGTCACGGTCTTCGGTAGCGGAAACAGCGACAGCTCCGCGGCCCATGACAGTTTCCAGCATTTCAACGGTGTGGCAGCCGTACCAAATCACAGAGGAACCGGCAGGAGCTTTGCCCACAGGACCCCAGATGGTAGCGGAGTTGGCTTTGCCCCACTCCTTGACGGCGGCGCCGAAATCGGCATCGAAACGCAGAGAGGAGGAGGTGAAGAAACGGACATTGTTCGCCTTGGCGATCTCAACGATCTTGAGGGTGTTTTCCCAGTTGTCGGCAAAGGGCTTATCAAGGAAGATGGGCTTGCCCAGAGCGGCGCATTTCTCAAAGTACTCCAGATGGAGTGCAGGATCGTTGATTTCCAGCATGATGGCATCGCAATCGCCCACTGCCTCATCAAAGTCACGGGTCACTTTGACGCCAATGCTCTCAAGTGTTGCCTGACGCTTGTCCTGACCTTCTTCGCTCTGGAAGGCGGAAGGAAAACGCAGTGCTCTTGTGGCGACCAGACCTTCGATCTTCTGCTCTGCGGGAGTGTTGGGGTCCTGCATCAGCTGGGGCAGAGCCACGGAGTGACTGGTATCAAGACCAATGATAGCAACTTTGAAAACCTTGCTCATTTTTCAAAAATCCTTTCTTTAAATATGATAAGGTGTTTAGAGTAGACTCTCGATGATAATATATATCCTCAAACCCATAAAAGCAATGTTTTCTTTTTAAAAAAGCGGTTTTTTAGAAACTTTTACTCTTTAAAAACAACTTCCTGCATATTTTCGGTACTTTCGCATTTGAATCCTGAAAGATCTATTTCTGGGAAACGGTAAACATTGAGGATCCCCAGTTCTTCAAAGGGCCAGCGGTTCACATCAAGATGCTCCAGAGGGGAGGAAACTTTGATGGTCACATTGTCAAAACAAAAGTTGCGCCAGAGCTGTTTCTGCGCCGGAGCGGCAACGAGACTGGCTTGGGTGCATTGGGCATGAAAATTCCTCAATGTAATGTTTTGCACTCTTTTGACAGCAGGGTCATCTTCAAAACTGACACTTCCCCAGAATGGAAGCATCACAAAGGGGGATTTTCCCTCAAAGTACACATTTTCAAAGAGGATGTTGTCGATTTCAACACACTTTCCTCTTGTGTAACTGGGGCAGAGTCCCACCCCTATGGAAGAATCGCGGATCTGCAGCTCTTTCAAAGTGCAGTTGCGTAATGTGCCGTTCCCGACGCCGATACGGACAGCACATGCCGGACTGCGCAGTTGGCAGTTCCGGACTTCCACCCCGTCACAGGGAGCCTGGCGTTTGGCGTGGCTTTCATTGGCACGGATGGCGATACAGTCGTCGCCGCAGTCGATGTCACAGTTTTCTATGAGAACATCCCGGCAGCAGTCGATATCCAATCCGTCAGCATTGATCACCATACGGTCGCATCTGATTTTGACACCTGTGATCTCCACCTCGTCGCAGTCAAGCAGAAAGCAGGTCCAGTACTGGGAGTCGCACAGGGTCACATCTTTGACAATCACATTCCGGCATGCGGCCAGAAAAATCATCTGTGCCATGCGCCATTCCGGCCGGGGATAATGGGGGCGCCAGCGTTCTTCGGTCTGTGTCAGATCGAAAACGCTTTTGAAATTGCCTGCAATTTTTCCTTTGCCTGTGATGGAAATATTTTCGCATTCTTCAGCAATGATCAAATG
>JAFTIE010000156.1 GCA_017457065.1 Lentisphaeria bacterium | reverse complement strand
GTGGGAGATCCCCTATGAACCCGGTACTCTGATCATCCGCGGAAAGAAAGAGGGTAAAGAAGTTTGCAGCAAAAAACTTGTTACTCCCGGCAAAGCTGCAACTGTAAAAATAACCTCAGACAACGATTGCATGGCTCCCGGAGGGGATATTGCATTTCTGCGGATCAATGTGGTGGACGGCGAAAAAAACTTCGTCCCCGATGCCGCCGTTGATCTTGAAATCACCGTCACAGGCGCCGGAACTCTCAAAGGCGTCTGCTCAGGGGATCCCGCAAGCCACGAAAAGGAAAACACGCCTTTCATCCGTACTTTCAGCGGTTCCGCTCTTGCCATCATCAAAAGCAGCGCCGCCCCCGGGAAAATCACGGTAACGGTCAAAGGCAAAGAGTTGCAGAGCGCAGAATGCGTCTTTTGGTCAGCCATTCCCCCGACTGGAACTCAAAGGTAAGAGGGATTGCGTTTCACAAGTTCCGTGACGGTCTCAAAAGTCTCCCGGCACCCCAGGAGCATACAAGGAGCGTTGCCGAAAAGAAAGTCTTTAATGAACTTTTTTTCGCGCAGCGCTTTTTCCACATGAGGGGTAAGGCGTGCAATGTTGGCAACACGATGCGTTTCGCAGCACTCAACTTTTCTGCCGTCAGCATCGAACAATTCCGTTTCAAAGGGGATCTCAGGCATACGGCACGTTTCGGGGAACGCCCACTCAAGGACGCCGTGAAGAAAGGTCATCTCTTCAACAGAAACACCCAGCAGCAGGATCTTCCCCTCCATTTTCAGCAGTTTTTCCCACGGGGAGTTTTTACTGCATCCGCTCCGGCAGAGTTCATGCCCGGAAACAAACGCATCTGCGTTTCTTCCAAACGCCGCCACCGAACTTGTGAGAGAAAGAGAACGGCGGAATCCGGGCGTTTTCAATGCCTGATTGGGCAGCGCTCCCGTACATGCGGGCATATCGGCACGGAAACGCCGCACATCCTGTCTGGCAAGTCCGTAGGCAAAACAGTATTTTTGCGGCACAGGACAGGATCTGCACCAATCTGATTCAGGATCCCACGGATGCAGCAGCGTATAGGTCATGGTCGGGAAAACACAAAGTCCCCCGGAAC
Source organism: Lentisphaeria bacterium (assembly GCA_017457065.1). Taxonomy (GTDB): domain Bacteria; phylum Verrucomicrobiota; class Lentisphaeria; order Victivallales; family Victivallaceae; genus UBA1784. The sequence continues at coordinate 2,711 of JAFTIE010000156.1, read as the reverse complement.
CGAAAAAGTCACAAAAAACCTGAAGCAATCCCCCGATGCCGCCTTCCACAGCTCCCACTGACGAAACGGAAGAGTGGATCACAACATTGTCATCACAGCGTAATCCGGCGTCAAGCAACGCCTTTTCAAGCTCTTTCTTTGTAAACATCTTTCAAAAATTCCGTATAAATTCCCAATACTCAGGATTGCCGGTCATCTGATAGGCTTCAAAGAGGATGATACCGTCCATAAAAGGTTTCCAGCGCTCAAGGGATGGAGCATAAGCGTTGAGCAACCCTTCGGGATCATTGGCAGAAAGAGACATCCAAAGCAGTTTGGAGCTTGCAGTTTCGCGGTAAAATTCAGGGAACTTTTCAGGACTGTCGTAATTGGGCGGCTGGATATCGTATGCCAGAGCGTCCACAACAGTTCCGTCAGAAAATCTTTCCCAGTCAAAGAAGTGGTCACCGTAAATATACGGCCCCAACTCAGCGCCGTAGCGCAAACCGAAAAGCAGTTTCCCCGGCTGAGCCGCGATCCGGGCTTTTTCCATGAAAGCTGTAAAGTAACTGCCTCGGTGACGCTGCCATGCGACGGTATCGTTCAGATCCCCCTTGAAAGATTCAAGAGCAATGGGGTCATAGCCGTACTGCCCCCGGCAGCGTCTGTATTCAGAAATTATGAGATCTGTATGTTCTCTGCACCAGGTATTGACATTTTCCTGATCCAATCCCGCCTCTGCCATGGCTTTTCGTATAAGGGGGGAACGGGAGTGGGTGCGGTTGCACAGATAGATCCCGGCGCCGCCGTAAGAGGCGATCTCGCGGATCTGTCTGAGTTTGAACTCAATTACCTCAGGATACACATAAGAAAGTACGCCGCGGTAGTAGCCGGAACCATCCTTTGAGCGCCATGAATACTCCGGATGCGCCTGAGAAATACAAGACTCCCGTTCCGGGAAGACGGAGTAAGAGGCCTCATCAAACAAAGTCAGCCAGAAGTAGACTTCTATTCCATACTTTCTGCCCATGGCAACGGCCGCAGCGGCAGGATCGTATGTTTCCATCACCTTGAGAGCCTTTACCTCAACACTCTGAGGCGCCCCCCCAATGGTATATTTGTCAGGCGTCTTTGAATGATAAAGCAGTTTTCCGTAAACAGACAAGCGCCACAAAACGGCATTGATCCCGTTTTCAGCGTACCTGGCAAAAAGAGCCTCCATATCCTCAAGGCTGAAGACCGTCTCCTGTTTCCAGATCAGATCGTAAAAATCCACCGCGATAAACTTTTTCATGTTCATCCCCCATAAAAAATATCTCTTCTCCCATAAAATAGCATCAAATGTTTTCTTTTTCAATAATTGCAGCCGGAAAAAAAAATCAAAAGAGACAATATTCTTGAAATTCTTATGGAAGTAAAGTTGCAAACTTGCCGGAAAAGGTGTATTTTATAGGATTGACATTAATGAACAAAAGGAGTTTCACCTTTTTATGGATATAGAACACAGTTACCCCTTTGATCCCACCAACGGTATGACTCAAGCGGAACTGCTGGCAGTTGCCCCCGGAAAAGAGCCGGAAGGGTTCCGGGAGTTCTGGGAAGAAAACTTTGCCCTTGTGGCGAATGCTCCTTTGAGATATGATGTTGAAACAGAAGTGTGGTCGCCTGTTCCTGAGGAAAAGATATACAGAGTCAGAGTGACCAATTACGACGGTGTGGAGTTTGTCACCTGGATCACCCGCCCGGAAAACTCTCAGGGAGGACTGGTCATCGGTCAGGGGTACGGCAATATTGCCATTCCTTCGGCAAGTCAATATTCTCTGACCGTGTGTTATGCTGCAGTGCGGGGGCTGGGACCTTCTCAGTGCAAGGATATCCCCTGGGAGACGAAGAAGCATGTTATTCACGGCATCAACTCCAAAGAGACCTATATCCTGCGCGGCGTCATTGCCGATCAGTGGATGGCGACCCGGGTGCTGCTTGATATGTATCCGGAGTGTGCCGCAAATTTGAATTACGCAGGCGGCAGTATGGGAGGCGGCATGGGTGCATTGCTGCTGCCATGGGAGAAACGTTTCAAAGCGGCATTTCTCCATGTGCCGACCTTCGGTTCTGAAATACGTTTTGAGTACGAATCCACCGGCAGCGGCGAAGCCTGCCGCAAGTATGTTCTTGAACATCCTGAAGCCCGTCAGGTACTGCAATACTTTGATGCCTCTGTTGCGGCAAAGTACATCCGGATCCCGGTTTGCTGCACGCCGGCTCTCTTTGATCCCTGCGTGGCACCGGCAGGACAGTTTTCTGTGGTAAATGCCATTGATGAAAAGTACAAAACGGTATTCATCCGGGAAACCGGTCATTTCGGCAGTACCGAGCATGATAAAATGGTGGAAGAGCAAGTTAAAACATGGTGTGCCGAACACTTTTCTCTTCCCTGCTCCGATCTTTGAACCGGTCTTCTTATGAAATCCAAACTGCTTCTCAACAGCGGCATAGTATCTCTGCTTCTGCTTTCTATGATCCTGATGCTGAACTATTCCGTTATATTCAGTTACTTCACATTGGCTTACATGCTGATCATCGCTATTGTCGCCTTTGGCTACAAGCCTTGTAAAAGCTCCTGTACGCCCTCCTGTGATGTACTGATCCCTGCTTTTAACGAAGGGAAACATGTTTACAAAACCATCAGGAGTGTCATGGCTTCAAATTATCCGGAGTTCCATGTGACAGCC
>JAFTIE010000155.1 GCA_017457065.1 Lentisphaeria bacterium | reverse complement strand
TTGTCAAAGCGTCCTCGCTTCGATCTGATAAAGGGAGCGTTTTCGGCTGTTACCTTGCAGGTAGCACCCTCAAACTACCCTTTACAGCTCTTTGCGAATGACATCTTTGCCATTTTTTGAATGACTTTTGAAATTACCTCTAACATGAAGGCAAAATGACATGGCAGAAGTTGTGAGTCTCAAGGATGTGGCGCGTTTGGCAGGGGTGAGTTTGATGACCGTGAGCCGTACTTTCAACAACCGCGACTCTGTGGCACCTCCCACCCGTCAGAAGGTCCTTGCCGCAGCCAGGGAACTGGGATTTATCCCCAATCAGCTGGGGCGGGATCTCAGACAGGGCGTTACCCGCAATGTGGGGGCGCTGCTCTCTCTCTGCCACCCTTATCTGGATCTGCAGTACATGCGGAACTTGTCGTGGAAACTTTTGAGTTCCGGTTACAGCTGCCAGCTGGTTGACTCCATGTCTGATCCTGAGTTGATCATCCGCACTCTTGAGGAGTTTTACTCCCGGCGCTTTGCATTGATCATCTTACGGGCATCACCGGGACTGCTGGCTTCTGAAAAGATCGTGGAATTGCTGAAACGCTTTCCCGCTGTGGTGCTGATATGCCGCGCCGGTATCGAAGAAAGAAAAGATCTGGAGTTCTGCGACAGGATCATCTGGGAATCGGGAACTGCTTTTGAGGAAGCTGTTACTTATCTGAGGCAGAAAGGGCGTTCAAAAGCACTTGTTTTTTCTTCAAATACCCGCTCTTTGCTGATGGATATCGCCCGGGAAAAGGGATTGGAGTGTCAGAGCTTTGACAGCGGCGAGTGGGTCAGTGGACCTTTCTTTGAAACCAAAATAGTCGATGAGCATTTTCCCGGGGAGTTCCCTTTTGATACTGTCTTTTCCAAAGTCGATGAGACAGCGGTCATAATGATCGATCATCTGCGTAAAAGAGGGCTCCGGGTGCCGGAGGATGTGGCAGTCATCGGCTACAACAATACCCTTGTCGAAGGTATCAGCCCCATCCCTCTTGCCAGTGTGGACTGGAACATTGCTCAAATGGAAAAAACGCTGGAACATGTGGTTATGGAACGGCTGAAAAATCCGGATTCTCCGAAGATGATTGAAAACGTGTCTTACCGGTTTGTTCGCAGAACTTCCTGCGGATGAATAGGAAAAATGATAAAAACAAGGAGTTGCCGAATATGAGGAAACATAAATTTACGCTGATCGAATTACTTGTTGTTATCGCCATTATTGCGATTCTCGCTACCATGCTGCTGCCTGCACTGAATCAGGCCCGGGAAAAGGGCAAGAGTGCCAAGTGTATGGCCAATTTGAAGGATATCAATTTGGGTGTTCAAGGCTATTGTGATGCCTTCAAAGGGATCATGCCGCTGGAAAGCGGTCTGGCACAGAGCTCTTTCTGGCCGTCCTGTTTCGTTCTGTTGAAATTGATCGATACGACTATGCCTTCTTCTGCACGGCCCCGTCCTAAAGGACTTTATGATTGTCCTTCAGAGACGTATGCACCGGGAATAAACGGCGGCGAAACACAGAGTGTGTGGAATACCTACAAAGGATGTGCTTACGGGCTCAACCGTTATCTTTCCAGAAAATATGTTTCTGGAAGCAGCAGCAGGGCTTATCCCATCTGGCGCAAACTCTCCAAGGCCAAGTATCCTTCTGTGACCATGTCTGTTGCTGACAAGTGGACTTCCAGAGATCCGGCGGCAACTGATACCCGCTGTCAGGCCGGCGTTCGTCCCCGGTACTGGGAGATTGGGGAACGGCACCTCGGCAGATGGAATTACGGGACCCTTGACGGCGGTGTGAAATCACGGAAAACTTATCCGTTGAGAGGTATCGCTTACGATTATGGAGACTGGCTTTATTCACCCACTGACTGGGTGGCTGAAACAAAGACTTATTAAAAATTGAAAAAAACAATATAAGACAGGAATCACAGAAAAATGAAATTTTCAGGAATTGTTGTTCTGCTTTTTGCAGCGGTTCTGACCTTGTCTGCCGTGACCGTCGATCCCGCAAAAGCAGAGATCGTCGTTGACAGCAAGGCGGACGGTGTCGTCCAGTTTGCCGCTGTGGAACTGCAGAAGTATGTAAAAACCATTACCGGCAAAAAAATGCCCATCGTCAGCAAAAGAAGTGCCGGTAAATACGGCTTTCTGATGGGAACGCCCGCCAACGTCAAGCTGAAACCCGAAGAAGCTGTGTGGGAAGTGGGCGAAAAAGAGACCCGCCTTTATGGTGACAGCACCCCCACAGAAACGAATAAGATCCTTTTGTCCCGGGTCCTCTCTGTCAGAAACCGGTCCGGCGATCTGACAGCTGTGTACGCCTTTCTGGAACAGCAGCTGGGGGTGCTTTTCAAAGCTCCCGGTCCATTGGGGCTTTCTTACACGCCTGCGGCGGTTCTGAAGCTGAAAGAGGGGAAATACAATTGGGTCCCCGCTATGACCTTCCGCTATTTGTGGCCGGACCGCAATCAACGGGGCGCCAGACGCTACGACAATAAAAAAGAATGGAAGAATGATAAAAAACTCAGTATTCTTCCTGCGGAGTTTATTCCTGCAACAAAAGCTGAATATGAAAAGAAAATGTTTGAAACACTGCTGTGGCTGAAACAACAGCGTATGGGCCGCAGTGAGCACTACTCTTTCGGCCATTCCTTCACCAGGTGGTGGGCTATGTACGGTAAAACCCATCCTGAATATTTCGCTCTTGTTCAGGGTAAACGTCAGCCCCGTTTCAAGGGCATGGGCAGCCGGGTGAAAATGTGCGTTTCCAATCCTGCATTGTGGAAACAGATCGTTGCCAACTGGGCGAAAAATCCCCAGCGGGGCCGCTTTATCAATATCTGCGAAAATGACTCCGGCAACTATTGCGAATGTAAAAACTGCCGGGCTTTGGATATGCCTCCCCCGCCCGGAAAAAAGTGGGACTATGATCTTTCTGACCGCTACATCTACTTTGCCAACAATGTGTTGAAAGAAGCACGCAAGATCGACCCCAATGTGGCTGTATGTCACTATGCCTACGGCGTCTACCGTTATCCCCCCCGCCGGGAAAAGGTGGATCCTGCCGTGTATATCGGTTTTGTCCCCTCTTTGACAGAACTGGAAGAACTGCCCGCTATGTATGAAAAATGGTACAAGGCCGGTGTCCGGAAAATCTGGCTGCGCCCCAACGATTTCCACGTCACCACCACCTTGCCTATGGGATTTGAAAAACGGATGTTTGAAACCTTCAAAGTAGGGATCAAATACGGTGTCATCGGCACCAGTTATGACAGTCTGCAAGGCTTTTGGGATATCGCCGGACTGGGGGATTACCTGATCGCCCGGGGCAATGTGGATCCTTCCAAAGATTATGAACACTGGATGAAAGAGTTCTGCTCCATCTACGGCGCCGCCGCCCCTGAAGTGCGTGCCTATCATGACTTCTGGAGAGTGAATATCTGGGAAAAGAGACTGTGGCCCAACCGGAAAGTCATCGGCGAAAGGGGCCGTTACGGCAATTTCCGCCGGGGACTGATGTGGGATGTCTTCAAATATTACAGCGAAAAAGATTTTGATTTCACAGACGGATTGATCAAAAAAGGATTGAAGAAAAATCTGAACCCCGTCCAGCGCCGCCATCTGGAACAGTTGCTCCTTGCCAATACCCACGCCCGTGTGACTTACAGAGCCATGGCCGCCCAGGGCAAAGCCAAAGCCCGGGCTGCCGTCGCTCTGCTGAAGTTCCGCAGAGCCAACAAAGATAAACTCAATATCAACTGGGAACGGCTGAACTATGTGGAAATGAGCTCCGGCGATGCCACAGGCACAAAAGCCGCCTATTTGTTGAGCGACTATGATGACTTTGCTGAAACCTCTGTTGCCTGGTTCTTCAAGCCCGATCCCCGCAAGGAAGGTGAAAAGGACAAATGGGAAAAACGCAGTTTCAAAGAGATCCGGAAAAACTGGACACGGATCCGTGTGGATACCCAGTGGGAAAATCAGAAACGCCATGGGGACCCCAAGTTCAGAAAATTTATGGAAAATTATGACGGATGGGGCTACTATGCCCACAATTTGCGGATCGATCTTTCGTGGAAGGGCAAAGAAGTCGGTTTGCTGTTCGGTGCCGTGGACGAATCCGCCTGGGTGTGGGTCAACGGCAAATATGCCGGAAAACGGCTCTACGTCAGAGATCCTGACTGGAACACTCCTTTTGTCATCGATATCACCGATCAGATCGACTGGACGAAAAAATCACAGCTGGCTGTTGTGCGGGTGGAAGACAAACGCGGTGCCGGCGGTATCTGGCGCGGCGTTATGCTGGTTGTTCGTGATAAAAAGAAAAAATAAGAGAAAAAGTTAAGAAATGAAAAAAAGAACAGCTGTTTTTCTGCTGCTTGCAGCAGTGGCGTTCTCCCTGAGCGCCGTGACGGTGGATCCGGCAAACGCTGTGATCGTGGTCAAAAAGAATGCCGACGGCACTGTTCACTTTGCCGCCCGGGAACTTCAGCGGAATCTTCTTCTGGTAACAAAGAAAAAGATC
>JAFTIE010000154.1 GCA_017457065.1 Lentisphaeria bacterium | reverse complement strand
TTGTCAAAGCGTCCTCGCTTCGATCTGATAAAGGGAGCGTTTTCGGCTGTTACCTTGCAGGTAGCACCCTCAAACTACCCTTTACAGCTCTTTGCGAATGACATCTTTGCCATTTTTTGAATGACTTTTGAAATTACCTCTTTTGGCAGAAAATTGTGCTTAACAATTATTATAAGGAAAATTTGAAAATGTATCGTACTCATACCTGCGGTGAGCTGCGGAAATCCGATGTGGGCAAAAATGTTCGGGTCTCCGGTTGGATCCACAGCGTCCGCGACCACGGCGGCGTTATCTTTATCGACCTGCGTGACCATTACGGTCTGACTCAGGTGGTCGTTGATCCCCAGCAGTCCTTCTACCAGGCTCTTGACAAATGGCGTGTCGAGACGGTTGTTCAGTTCGACGGTGAAGTTCTGGCGCGCACCCCTGAAACAGTGAATCCCAAACTTGCCACCGGCGAGATCGAGATCCGTGCTACGGGCATGGAAGTTCTGGGCGAAGCTGAGGTGATCCCCTTCCTGGTTGCCAAGGATGACGGGGCCCCTGAAAACATGCGTCTGCGCTACCGTTTTCTTGACTTGCGCCGTGAAAAGCTCCACAAGAACATCATTCTGCGTTCCGAAGTCATTTCAGAGATGCGCCGTTATATGATCTCCAGAGGCTTCCACGAGTTTCAGACTCCCATTCTGACCGCCAGCAGCCCCGAAGGTGCCCGTGACTATCTGGTTCCCTCCCGTCTGCATCCCGGAAAATTCTACGCTCTTCCTCAAGCCCCCCAGCAGTTCAAACAGCTGCTGATGGTTTCCGGATTTGACCGTTATTTCCAGGTCGCTCCCTGTTTCCGGGACGAGGATGCCCGTGCTGACCGCAGCCCCGGCGAATTTTATCAGCTTGACGTTGAAATGAGTTTCGTCGAACAGGATGATATTTTTGAGGTCCTCGAAGGGCTCTTTGACACTGTTTTCGCCAAGTTCAGTACCAAGGATTACACCAAGCCTCCGTTCCCCCGGATCCCCTACCGTGAAGCTATCAGGCGTTACGGCAGCGATAAACCCGACTTGAGGAACCCCCTTGAGATGGTGGATGTTTCCGAATTCTTCAAAGACAGCGAGTTCAAGGCTTTTGCCGGAGTGGTCGCCAACGGTGGCATCGTCACCGCGATCAAGGCTCCCAAAGTCGGCGACAAACCCCGCAAATTCTTTGACGATATGATCAAGTTCGCTCAGGAAAACGGTGCCAAAGGTATGGCATACATCATCTGGCAGGAAGACGGCGAAAAGAGCCCCATCGTCAAGTTCCTTTCCCGTGAGGCCATCGACGGACTCAAGGCCGCCGGAAAAGTTGAGACCGGTGATGCGCTCTTCTTCCTTGCCGATCAGGAAAAGGTCGTCCGCAAACTGGGCGGTGCCGTTATTCCTGAACTGGGACGCCGTCTTGAGCTTATCAACCCCAATGAATTCAAGTTCTGCTGGATCGTTGACTTCCCCATGTTCGAGGAAGACGAAGAAACCGGCGCCACCATCTTCTCACACAACCCCTTCTCCATGCCTCAGGGCGGTATGGACGCTCTGCTCAACAAGGATCCTCTTGATATCCTTGCATGGCAGTATGATATCGTCTGTAACGGTATCGAGCTCTCTTCCGGAGCCATCCGTAACCACAGACCCGAGATCATGTACAAGGCATTTGATATCGTGGGCTATGACCGTTCCGTGGTGGATGAGAAATTCGGCGGTATGATCAATGCCTTCAAACTGGGTGCCCCTCCCCACGGCGGTATCGCTCCCGGAATCGACCGTACTGTCATGCTTCTGGCTGACGAACCCAATATCCGTGAAGTCATCGCCTTCCCCTTCAACCAGCAGGCGGAGGACTTGATGATGAATGCTCCTGCCGAGGTCACTCTCAAGCAGTTGCGTGAACTCCACATCGAAGTGAAACTGCCCAGGAAGGCAGAAGCTCCCAAGGAAGGTTAAGTAAATATGGTAAAACGGCTTTCAGCAATAATCGCAGTTTTTCTCGCCCTGACGGTTTCATTATCTGCCGGTCAGGCACTTGAAAAAAAGCTTTTGGGAATGGTTCCGGCAAAATCCGAGGTCGTGGTAAGCGCAGACCTGACTGAGTTGCTGAATTATCCCGCTTTTCAAAAGAGCATGTCTGAAAGCCGTGATATTGCCGTTTACACCAGAAATACAGGCATCTCCCCCGCTGATTGCGGCGCCTTTCTCTTTTGGGCAAAAGGAGAGAAGTATGCGCTCCTTTTTGCTTTCAAAAAGGCTTTTGACCCCTTGAAGGTTTTTAAGGCGCCTCTGTTTCACTGCCGGAAAGTTCCGTCAGGGAATGGAACGCTTTATCATGTAAAAAGCCTTAAAACTCCCCGGAAGGCTTCTAAACGGGCCGGGATAAGTGAGATTTCCTTTTATGTCGCTCCCCTTTCCAGTGATGCAGCGGCTTTCTTCAGCGATGAAAAATTTGCTTCTGCAGCCTTGAAGGAGATGAAGGGCAAGAGAGGTTTTTCCTACGATTCCCGTCTCAAAGGAGCTTTCCGCGGCATTGCCAGGGGAGGAGCACTCCCTGTGACAGAAGCATTGCTCAGCTGCAATGTCAGGGATAAGAAAAAAGGGGACCTTGATATTTTCTTTTCTGCCGGGTTCAAATCTGCGGAAGAGGCGGCAGCAGCCAATGAACAGATCTCTATGGTGATCAGTTTTCTTCTGCTGCAGGTCATGCAAAAAGAGCCTGACCTGGCAACTGAACTGGTCAAGTGCCTCAAATTCCAACTGCAGGGAAAGCAGCTGGCACTGAGAACAGTTGTTCGCGGAACTCTGCTTGAGCGGTTGGGAAAATTTCTTTCTGAATCCAAGAAGAAAAAATCTGCCGCAAAGCGCAGAAAAGTTGTTGCGCCAAAGAGTACAGGTCCTGCAGTTAAGTGAAGATATCATTCCGGAAAATCAGTGCATGGGGAGCTGCAGCGCTTTTTGCGACCGTTGCGGTGGTTGCATTGGTCAACGGTTCTCCGCGGAATTTTTTCGTTGATGATACACGGTTCAGTAAAGAAATTCACCGGGCTGCCGCAAGACACCGTGTGCCTCCTCAACTGGTCAGGGCACTGATTTTTCAAGAAAGCCGTTTCGACCCCAATGCCCGGGGATACAAAGGCGAGATCGGCTTGATGCAGCTGCTGCCTTCAGGTGCTGTTGCTGACTGGGCTCGGATCAACAAAGTGGCAGAACCCGGTGAAGATGAACTTTTTGATCCGGTGATGAATCTGGAAATAGGATGCTGGTACCTTGGCAGAGCTTTGAGGCGCTGGCATGATTACAAGGAGGGGATCGCCCTGGCTCTTGCTCAATATAATGCCGGTGAAGGGCGCGCAAAACGTTGGAAACCCGGAACGAAAGATGGCAAAGTGCTCTCCCGGATCACCATTAGCAGTACCAGGAGGTATGTTGAACAGATAATCAGACGGTACAGGAGTTATATACAATGAGCAGAGTTTATTTATTGCATTTTTTCTTTTTTTCTGCGGCGCTGTTTCTGCCTTTGTCCGGAGCGGAAAAATCGCCGTACCGCTATGATTTTTCTCAGGAATCGGCTTTCAAGAAAACATGGCACTGGCGCGGGAAATTGCTGGGAGTCTCCAAAACCCGCTTCTATGTGGGGCAATCAGCAGATGCCCTCGACAAGAGGAGCCTTTTTCTCGAAGCAAACTCTTCCTCCGGGGTCATTATTACTCAGATACCGCCCCGAATCTGGAAAAATTATCCGGTGATGCGCTGGCGCTGGCGGATCTTGCGGAAAGTCAAGTTCGATAAAAAGGAACTTGACGATCAGGCCGCAGTTCTTTATTTCGGCGATGGAAATACATTGAAACAGACTATGCTGGCATACAGTTGGGAAAACTTTACGCCTCTGGAAAAAAAGACCGTCATCAGTTACGGGATGGGCAGCAGGACCATTCACCGTATCTGCGCACGCAACAAAGATGCGGAGCTTTCAAAATGGTATGAGGAAGAACGCAATGTTGTTGAGGACTTCAAGAAGACTGTGGGCAGAGAACCCGAAGGCGTCTGCGGTTTGACCATTGGTGCCAATTCTCAATATTCCAAATCGAATACACTTGTCGAAATTGATTTTATAGAGTTTCGCAAAACAAAGAAAAAAGGCTCTTCATCTGCTGCGGCAGGCAATAAAATCGCAAAAAGGAGAACGCTCCAATGACTTTTTCATTCTTGGCTTTTATCGGCAATATCGGAACTTCTGAGATATTGGTCTTACTGTTGATCGTTCTGCTGGTTTTCGGGGCAAAACGTATCCCTGAGCTGGCACGTTCATTGGGGAAAGCATCAAGAGAGTTCAAGGATGCCCGTGACGGTGTGTTGACTGAGCTTGAAAAAGAACCCGCAGAAAAAAAAGATCCTGACGGCAAAAACAGTGAATCAGGAAAAAATGCCTGACAAAGATATTTCCGGCACCGGCGGTTCCCTGCTGGAACATTTGGAATCTTTCAGGTGGACTCTGCTTTGGTCCCTGGGGGCGGTGTGTGTTTGCGCTGTTCCCGGGATCATTTTTATCCCGGGACTTCTTTTGAAATATGTGCGTTATGTATGCCCTCCCGGCATGTCCATGCACTATTTTACCCCTTTTGAACCTCTGATCGTACAGCTGGAACTGGGTTTTTTTGCCGGAGTTATTCTTGCTCTTCCTTTTATCCTCTACAAGATCGCAGAGTTTGTGGTTCCCGGACTTTATCAGCATGAACGGCGCTGGGTCTTTTTCTTTCTTCTTTCCAGTTTGATCCTGACTGCCACCGGAGCCGCTCTTGCTCTGGGAGTGGTTATTCCCATTGTGATGCAGTTTTCAAATTCTTTTGCCGCTGATGCGCTGCAGCCGGTCATCGGACTTGCTGCTTTTCTGCATTTTTCAGCTTTGCTGGCAGGGGGATTTGCATTGATTTTTGAACTCCCTGTTGCGTTACTTCTTGCTATTCGTTTCGGAGTGATTTCTGTTGAGACTTTGCGCAGCAAGCGCCCTTTGATCATTGTTGCTTTATTTTTCTTTGCGGCGATTCTCACTCCTCCTGACGTGGTCAGTCAGCTGCTTATGGGGGTGCCCGGATGGATCCTCTTTGAATTGACCTTGCTCATCGGTTCAAGGATTGCCCTGAAAGAGGAGTGTCAAGGGCAGGAAAGGCTTTTGCCGATCGCAAGAGCAGAGAGGAGAGAACCAGAGGATGAAGAGTACAATACAGCTGTTTCTGATTCTGCTGCAGCAGTTCCTGCAGAGCCTTACATCGACGATATGATCTATCGCAGTGCCGCACGTAAAAAGAGAAAGATCCGCCATCTCTGAATAACTTAAGAAAAGAAGAATTTCCTTCTTTTTATTTGCCCGCAGGATTGAAAAAATCTTTTCATAAGTTATATTATGCACCAGGGAGTTTTTATTTATGAAAAGTAAAATTATTGCTGCTTTGGGAACAGTTCTGGTGATTGCGGCTGTTTTGTGTTTCTTCTTTTTGCGTGACACAGATGAAAAGAGGATCCGGGGGACTTTGGATGAACTGTGCCGCATCGGAAGTAAATCCAACGGTGAAAATCCAGCTCTTGGCGCATTGAAGGCGAACCGGGCAGATAAGGTATTTGCACAGCGCTGCAGTTTTAATTTCCGCATCAACTCCTTTGACGGTGTCTATACCCCTACTGAGATCGGGGCCAATATACTGCGTATACAGACTCTTTTCAAATGGATCAAACTGAGTACCTCAGATCACCAGATCGAAGTCGATGGAAATAAGGGGAAAATATTCTTTACAGGGGAATTTTCCGGCGTTGCCAAACACGGCAGCGGTTCACCCCACAACGATCTGCGCGACATAGAAGCTGATCTGGTCAAAAACGGCGATAACGAGTGGAAATTCACCCGCATGACCATACGGAAAGTGTTGGAAAAGTAAAAATGGTGCGCGGCGTGGGACTCGAACCCACACGCTTTATGGGCGACGGGACCTAAACCCGTTGCGTCTGCCAATTTCGCCAGCCGCGCTTAAATTCAGTTTTTTCCGGAACTGCCGAAGCCCCCTTCTCCCCGGTCTGATTCTTCCAGAGAGTCGCTGAGTGTCAATTCAACTTCAGGTAACCGGCAAATCACCATTTGGGCGATGCGGTCGCCCCGCTGGATCTTGTAGGGGGACGTACCGCCGTTGTACATGATGACTCCCACTTCTCCCCTGTATCCGGAATCGATCGTCCCCGGGGAGTTGGTCAGCATGAGATCGTGTTTCAAAGCCAGACCGCTTCTGGGGCGCACCTGAGCTTCAAAATTTTCCGGGAGTTCAATAAAAACCCCTGTCGGCACCAGAGTACTTCTTTTTACAGGAAGCTCCATTGCGACCCTTGCTCGCAGATCCCACGCCGCATCACTGGAGTGGGCTTTGACGGGGAAAAGATCAGCTGCATCAGCTGCCATCCTGATTTTTATTTCAGTTGCCATGGGATCACTCTTTCAATTTTCTGCAGCGGTAGACGAAGGCGGGCGGCATGTTGTTCCAGACGATCTGGCTTGTGGAAACCTCAGGGAAGAGCTCTTCAAGCTTATGGCGGAACCTGACTCCGGCAGGGAGTATGACCCCCTGAAGATAGGCGAAGGTCGCAAAAGTCCCCCCCGGTACCAGACTGCGCAAAACGCCGTTGAGGATCTTATCCTGCAGTTCCTCAGGGAATATGGCAAAGGGCAGTCCCGAAATGACCACATCTGCCTTGGGCAGCGCACGGGAGTTGAGCATTGAGTCCAGCTGAGAGGCACATCCGCGGAACACTGTGATATCGGGAAAGTTTTTTTCCAGAGCCAAAGCCAGATGGTCATCCACTTCAACGACGGCAATGTGACCTCCCTCTTTGACTTTTTTGCATATTTCCTCGGTTATGACACCTGTGCCGGGACCTAATTCCGCAACAAGATCGGCGTTTTCCACCCCCATGAAACTGGTTATTTCACGGCATAACGCAGGCGATGAGGGGCAACAGGCACCAACCTGACGGGGATTTTGTATAAATTTCCAGAAAAGCGAACTCATTTTTTACCTATGTTCTCCTTTTGCGGCGGATAATAGAAAGCGCAAACCTCTCCATCAGTCATGAATTGTTTTCCCAGCGGCAGACCTTTGATGAGGGACTCCACCTCTTTCTTACACAGGATCAGCATAAGTCCCTCTTTCCGGTCAGCGGAGTTGATAAGTTTTTCTATTTCCTCTGTTTTCAAAACAAGAGCTCTTTCGCCGTGTGCGATTGCGCTTTTGTGTCCGTACTCCAATTCTCCGTACCGGTTGATGAGCTGGATCGAACTGTCTTTGAAACACCATGCCGCCGCATGTATCAGCTTGGGGGAAGTGATGATCCGGGGACGTTTGATCTTTTCTGCTGAAAGCTGACTGGCGATTCCCAAAAGTTCGTATTCCGGCATTTTATAATATCCGGTAAATCCGGGAAAGAACCATGCACTGACGAGCATGACACCGGCAAAGAGCGTGAAGTATGACGCGGGTTCCGGCAGTTTGCTTCTGCGATAGATCACGAAAACAGTTCCTGAAATGATCATCCCCAGAGCTGTTGTGGTAAGAAAGGGGGTCCAAACTGCAAACTTCAGGGGCAACGACGGGATAAATCCCGTTCCCCAGAGCAAATAGAACAATTCTGCCAGAAGAACCAAAGCTCCGATGATAATGAAAATAACCGCTGAAACAGTGGTCAGCTGACGAAGTTTTGCCGGGGAACGTTCAGGGTCTGTCTTGTCCAGGATCAATGCTCCCAGCACAGCCGCCGGAGCAAAGCAGGGCAGAACGCAGGTCGGCAGTTTCCCGTCAGATGCAGAGAGGAAAAGAAAAGGCAGAAGTACACTGCAGAGAGCAAAACGCACTTCAGGAGAGTGCCAGAGATCTCCCCAACTGTTTTTTTGAAGTTTCGACATACCTGCAAGCACCGGGAACAGAGAGGGCAGAAAGCCGACCAAAAGGAATGGCACAAGAAACCAGAAAGGTGCCGGATGCTGACCGCTTGAACTTGCGGTGAACCGTTGAAAATGCTCATAGACCACAAAGTAATGCCAGAAATCCGGTTCTGCCTTATGGATCGCCCATGCCCAGGGAGCAACGACCGCCAGTGAGACGATCAAAGGGAGCCAGGGCAGTACGATAAACTCTTTCCACCTTTTTTGCCAAAGCAAATAGGCTGCGATGGAGATCCCCGGCAGAACGTATGCGAGAAATCCCTTGGTCAGAAATCCGCACCCCAGAGCAACCCCTGCTCCTGTCAGCAGCAGCAAACGTTCTTTGAGGGCGTTGCTTTCCATAGCAACGGCAAAACACACTGTTACAGCGGTCAACCAGAAACACAAGAGTGAATCGAAGGTCGCAAAGGTCCCGAGGATCCAGACCATGGATCCTGCCAGATAGAGAAAGACTGCATTCAATGCGGTCTCAGAACTGTATTTCCGTCTGCGGCACCACCAATTGAGGAGCAGAGCGCTTCCAACTGCTCCCAGGAGGGGGATCAGACGGAGTGCAAAAGCATTCTGTCCGAAAATCTTGAAGCTTGCAGCCGTGAGCCAGTATCCCATAGGCGTTTTTTCAAAGTAACGCACACTGAGCAGTCTGGGGGTGATGAAATCGCCTCTTTCGATCATTTCACGGGGAATTTCCGCATAGCGGTACTCATCCGGAGTCACAAGAGGACGGAAGATGACAGGCAACAGGTAAAGACCCGCAATAAAGATCAGCAACAACCAGTAATGCTTTTTCATGGTTTCCTCCCCCGCATTTCGGGGAAATCTATGTTATAAAAGACGGCATTGAAATTGCCGGAACGAAGTGTTGTTTTGGGGAAGGGCAACTTTTTGCTCAAAGAACGTGACAGTGTTAATATGCACATTCTCTTTCCTGCGTGAAGCTCTTTTTTGATCTCAGCAATATCCTTTGAAAAGGAGAAGGATTTTACTGTTGAATTTTTGAAAACACACTGCAGAGGAGCGAACATCGGTGCATCTGCGTAAAACACCGCTTCAGTACCTGTCCGGGGTGTGACGACTTTCGTCAAAAAGTTGACAGGGGCATTGTTTTCAATGACTTTGACCGGAATAAGACCGTGGAATGCAAGAAGCAGAAAAGCGATTCCGGCAGAGAATGAGAGGAATTTTCGCTCTTTGCTGATTTTTTCTCCGGCAGCTGTCAAACACCAGACTGCGGCGACAGCGGGAACTGCGGCACTCAGGAGCCAGGCATCCTGAGCACTGAAGATCTTCCATGCCGGCTTCAGCAGTTTTGTATAAGCTCCGAGACTGCCCCAGACAGCCAGCGCTGCAGCCACGGCGAAAAACAGCACCGCAAGGATATAGAGCACCACATTGGCTGAACGGAATCCGTTTTCTGCGTGTTCCATTTCCAGGACCGCTGTAAACAATACGGCACTGCCTGCAAGGAAAGGAATGAAGAAACCGCTGCTGACCGGCATCAGGAACACGGCGATCAGAGATGCTGCTGCAAGGAGAAGGGCTGCCAGGGTGAAACGTTCATGTACGATGAGAGAAAAGCGAACTGAAAAGTTTTTCAGCAGAGCAGGAAGAAAGATCACCCAGGGGAAGCTGCCGACCGCCACAAGGGCTGCCACTGTTTTAAGTCCCTGCGGAGCAAACTGCACACTTCCCCGGGCAGTAAAGACAGAGAGTATCAGGGCAGGAACAAAGGGGAGCAACGTACATAAAGCAGAGAGTGGCTTTTGCTTTGCTCCTGAGATGTCCCGGAAAAATATACAGAGTGATCCGTAGATGCACCAGACTCCCAGCAGAAAAAGCAGATGTGTCAAACTCCCCCACAACAGGGAAACGGAAAGAAAGCCCCCTGCACCCACTGCCGGAAGAAGAGCTTTTTGCCATGTTTTGCTTTCTGAGGTCATAAAAAGCAGCCAGAAGCTGATGACCATGGGAGCGCCGCTGTACATGAAAAGAAGTGCTGAAGTCCCGCTCAGAAATATGGCAGGTGTCAGAAGAAATATGACAACTCCGCCTCTGGCTGTGTTGGGGCGTTCAGCAAAGACCCCTGCTGCAAAAAGGGCTCCCCCAGCCAAAAGTGTCAGAAGAGCGGGGACGATGCGGAACGAAAAGGGGGTTGTTCCGAAAAATTTGAAAATAAGGCAATGCAGAACATCACGGGCAGCGGGCGCCGTCCCGCGGGTCAGAGCATCTATCGCTCCGGCATTGCAGACAAATTCAGGAACAAAAAGCGGACGTTGCCACAATGATGCTGTATAAAGGAAGATCCCGGCAAGGATGATCCATGTCGTGACACTGATCTTTTTCAAATCCAGTCCCATTTTCATTTTACAATAACACCGGGAAAACCCAACTGTTTTTCCGGTGAAAATATGCTTTTTACAATTTTGGCGCTTTCTCAGCGCTTCTGCTTAATATAGCACGCAAAAATAAAAATTCAAGGCGTGTAAATAACAGAAAAAGGTATTTACACGCTCAAGAACAGGAGAAGGGAGTTTTATTCCTCAAAGTCCAGGCAAAGGCGCTGTTCTGTGAAAGGGCGCACTTTACTGTTTGCCACTTCAACATGTACCGGATGAACAGCATAATTTTTTAACGCCGTTTCATCCGCAAAAGATGAATCAAGCATCAAATCAGCGTTGGAACTGGGCAAGCCCTCAATTTTTACAGAGATTTCCAGCAAACCGGGGATCACTCCTTTGAGACTTTCAAGACCGGTCTTGATCCCGGCTTTGATCTCCTGCTTTTCGGAGTCGGAAAAGTTCTCTTTCAACTTCCATAAAATGACATGTTTGACCATATTTTTTTCCCTTCAAATTTTCAGCGGAGATCATCAATGGAGCGTCCGAGACGCCCGGCTTCGTAGATTTTTCTGACCTCATCAGTGGTAAGTCCTCTGTTCCACACCGCGAGGTCATCCATTTCGGCAACCAGATTGGCTTTGTTTGCGCCTTTGGCGGGTTGCGAAATGTACCAGGGGGATCCGTTGTTGAGGGAACCTGTACATTTTTCTACGAACCAGTAGAGGAAACCGTCGTTCCGCCCCTGGAAGAAGTAGATTGCATTATCGGCGGTGACGGTGACAGCGTAAAAGGTCCATCTGTCGGGTTCGATGTCGTAAGTTCCCATGTTGAAGGATTTTTTCCCTTTGGAGTCTTTGAAATTCAGGACCACACCGGGACCTTTGGCACGGTCAAAGGTCTTGCGGGCGGCGGAAATAAAGAATCCGGTCTTGTTTTCCTCGCTCTGGAGTTTGTTGCCGATAATGACACTGTCCCCCGGCTGTCTGGCGGGAAGACGGAGCCAGAAGGTCATGGTGAACTGCTGATTTTTCACGGCGGGGAGTTTTTCCATGCCGTTGAGCACCAGTCCCTGAGGAGCAAATTTGCCGTCGGCTCCTTTGAGATCAGCGCAGTTGAGCACCGTGTTGAAAAGCATATTGCGGCGGCTGCTGGATGTGACACCTTTGCCCACGGGGGTGCATTTCATGGAAAGACGGGCACGATTGAAGGGAACGTTTCTGCGGGAGAAGATCAGATAGGTGCTGAGTCCGTCAAAAAGATTTTGTGCCGCTTTTTCGGTGGAAAGCTTGTTGCCGATGACTTTTCCGTCCAGCTTCATTTTTGAAGTGTCAACTCCGAAAAATTCGAGAGCAGTCACAGGCAGATCGGTGACGCTGGGGGTATCGGAAAGTTTGCCGTTGACGATGTTGCGCCCTGCCATGATCAGGGGGACAGTATCAGACTGTCCTCCGGGCTGACCGTGTCCGAGACCATAGCCGCCATGGTCAGCAGTGATGAGTATGAGCCAGTCCTCTTTGGCAAATGAAGGACGTTTTGAAATCAGATCGAGCATTTTTTTCAGATATTTATCCCCCAGAAAGACGGTAGGACCGTAATAGTTGCCGTAGGGGTAGAATCCTGAGCTGTGACCGCCGCCGTCAGGAGCGTTGATGTAGTACATGATGGCGTCAGGACAATCTTTTTCGGTAATCAGTTTGGGGTAAACAGTGGTGTTGCCCCAATCGCTTTTGTTGACTCTGGGAACCAGAGGGGTGGGATCGATGGCGCCGCTTTCACTCCATGCGTGGATGAAGAGCACCTTTTTGTCAGGCTGGGCTTTTTTCAATCTGTGGAGCCATGAGGGCCACTCCTTCCAGTTGCCTTGGACTGTGGTACCGTTCCGTGTGACCTTGTGTTTGGCAGCGGTCACGCCGGTGGCGATGGCAGCGTGGTTGGGGGCACTGTGGGAAGGGGCGTCAAGAATGGTTCTGGCACACTTTGTCCAGGCACCCTTGTAACCGGGCTGCCACTCCCCTTTCATCAGCTTGAGAAGAGTGGGGGGCTGAAAGCTGTCGATGGCATCGGCACGCAGTCCGTCAAGCATGACGATGAGCACCTTTTTCTTCAGCGGAGCACCGTTCAAGGCTGAAACGCAGAGCAGCGCTGCTGCGAATAAAGTAAAAAATCTGATCATGTTGAACTCCTTTCTTTAAGAATCAGAAGATTATTTTACCATTGTTGATGGTGGTGTGGCGGTAGTGGGTCTGGTTCATGTTGAACTCCCAGATCAAATCACATCCGCGCAAGCCGCCAGCCACATTGAGAAGCCACTCTTCACCGGCTTTGGGGGTGTGCCCAAAGAGGGCGAAGGGAAGTGTTATTTCCACAGAGATCTCTCCCGGGGCGAGTTTTACGCCGGGAGCAGGGGAACGTGTTATACCCGCCCGCCCCCGGCAGTGGGTATATTTGGCTCCCGCATTGCCGTTTTCTTCATTGGTGAGAGCCAGTTTGTACCATGTGGTCCCGGTATTGTTGAACCGGGCGGGGAACCACTGGAGTTTTTTCTTTTCAGGTCCCAGGAAGATCCGGGCATAATACTGTTTTCTCAACTCTTTTTTGACATTGGCGGCGACAATGATGAATTTAACGCCGTCGGCAGTGCGTTCACAACGGAATTTTACGGTAGTGGGACGCAATTTTTCATCAACTTCGACCCAGCGGTGATGGGGAACCAGATATTGCCATTCAGGGGAACCGGCTTTGATTTTCCGTCCGGAGATCTTGATGTTGTATTTCCGCAATTTTTCAGTTCCCCAGTTGAAGGGCGCATAAAGAGTGGCTGAAAGTCTGCCGCCCATCATGAGTTTTGGGAGATCCACCAGGCCGAAAAGATATCTGCCGTGCATGAAAACACTTCCTTTGAGTGTGGGGAGCGATTTGATGAAACGCTCCCGTGCTTCCAAAGCTTTCAGGGCATCGCGCCAGTTGGCATCGCTGGTGTCTTTGCGGAATTTCAACACCGCCTGTGCCGCTCTGGCGGTGTGACAGAGGTAGTCGAATTCAACACGGGCGATCTTTATAAGTTGACCTTTGTTTTTGGATTCCGCTTTTTTCAGGAGAGAGTCCAATTTGTTGAGGACAGACTCAGGATAACGCAGTTTGAAAAGTTCAAGGGGTTTCCAGCTTTTGTCGCTGCCGGTCAGGAGTGAAATGCTGTTCCAGTCGGCTGCGGGCATATTGTGGAGCTGCAGCTGAAGGCGGCTGTCAAGGTAACGGTAGAATTCCTCCATTTCAGCACTTGCCCGGGGGAAGGCGAAACGGCAGTAACGCTTCAGCATGGCATCGATGTCAGCGTCGGGATCATCCAGAAGTTTTCCCCAGATGTAGTAAGCAGGTCCCGCCAGACCCGGAAGCTCACCGAATCCGCAGCGGTAGAGTCCGCGGATGTTATGTTTGCGGTATCCTGCGGCTTCAATCTGAAGCGCTTTGAAGCTTTGATTGGGAGTGAAGCCTTCGGCATTGTAGGTTCCCCAGAAATAGAGATAGGCTGAAAATGCCTTGACCTTGTACCCCTGCCAACGCTTTATGGTCTCTGCGTTGAATGGTGCAAGTTCGATCCACACATTGTCAGGGAACTTCTTGAATGTGGCGGGGGGCACACTGGTTGGACCGTATGCCATGATCGCCACCAGTTTGCCGGGGCGGTCTTTGAGGAATTTTTGAGCCAGATCCCGGTGCAGGATCCACAGTTTTTCCTTCCATGCGGGATCTTTGTTGAAATCCTTGTCTCCCGGCTTTCCTTTGGGGACGATCCCGTAGAGCCGGATACAGTTGTCGCAATGGCAGGGCTGGTAAGCATCGGTTTGCCCCAGCTGGACCATGGTATGACCGGCGTCTGCCTGTTCCAGAAGATTTTTATAGAGAAGCTCCTGCACCTTTTTATTGGAAATGCAAAGATGGTTGAAGCGGGTGGGATTGGGCTTGGCGTTGCGCTGAGCGAAATATTCAGGATGGCTTTTCAGATATTTTTTCATGGGGACAGCTTGGGGATAGCTGTGTCCCCCCAGAGAACTGTAGAAGGTATGGGCGTAAAAGGCGTTGGTGGCAAGGTCGTACTCCATCTGCTTTGAACGGCTCATGCAATAGACGATGGCAGGTTTCTTTCTCAATGCGAAGCGGTCCGGGATCCTGATCTCTTTTTGTTTTGCAATGTATTGGTGCAATGCTCCCGGAGCAAAAAAGCAGCTGTCGCAGAAGCGTTCAAGGAAGGTGATGACCGCTTTGAGCATCCCTGATTCAAACTCCGCTCTGCCCACTTTGGTGCCGGGGGAGTCGGAGCCTGTCAGAAAAACTTTGCCTTTTTCAATGTCGATCCTGTGTTCCCAGGGGGCGTACTGTGATGGAATCAGTTTACGCTCTTTGGCGGCTTTTGTGGCACCGATAAAAATGGCAGGAGTGCCGGGAGTGTACTGTTTTTCTGCAATGACCCGCAAATCTGCGCCGGTGGCATATTTGAGCATTTTCTTGAGAAAGTTGGCACTGTATTGGCTCCTTTGCCCCACATGGACGATGACAAAGGAACTTTTTCCGTTCTGGATCAGTGTTTGCGCCCCGGAAAGAGAACAGGCGCAGAAAAGAAGTGCTGAAAGAAATAAAATCCTCATTTTATCTGTACTCCCGATAGTTTTCATTGGGGTCATATTCTGGCGTGGCAGCATAAGGAACTTGGCTGTAATGCCGCTGTTCAGCGTGACCGTCAAGGAAACCAATGGAAGTTTTGGAGTTGTGACGGTAACTGAAGCGTTCACGCCGGTAAAGGGCAACTGCATGGCGTAAAGAGTCCGTGGGGAAGGTCAGAATGTTATCTACTCCAATGTCACCGCAGAAAAAGCGACTGGAGGCTTTCCGGGTGCGGTTCAGGTTTGAAAGAGGTGGATTTTCACTTTCACTGGACTGCGCCATACCGCTTGATAAAAGTGATGTTGCGGAAACGTACCAGGTAGAAAGACCGTAACTGAAATTCTGGTTCGACGTTGCGTAACCATCATTTGGTTTGCCGAAATAACGCCCCCCGTTAGGACAGACCGATTGGGGCGGAGCCATGTTTTTCCAGGGGAGAGTTCCGCCGCGGACAAACTTGCGGTCTACGCCGAGATAGTTGGCAATACCCCCCTCGTGGATCGTAGGGGTGAGATCGCTGAACATATTGTAAAGAGAGTTAGTGACTCCTGCTCCATGAGAAAAGCAGCCCCGGTTGTTTTCGGCGTATTGAAGAGAGGCAAAGGCGATCCCCTTGACCTTGTTCAGACAGTCAGTTGAACGGGCGCGTTCACGGGCCTGCTGCAAGGCGGGCAGCAGCATGGCAGCCAGAATGGCAATAATGGCGATGACAACCAGAAGTTCGATCAGCGTAAACGCAGATCGAATGAAGCACGGTTTCACCGTATGAAGCATTTGCCTTCGGCAAATATGAAGCGTACTTTCAGTGCATGAAGCGCTTGCTTTGCAAGCATTATAAGGCATTTTTCTGATTGTTTTT
>JAFTIE010000014.1 GCA_017457065.1 Lentisphaeria bacterium | reverse complement strand
TATTTTCAAAAATCAATGAAAATACCTGTTGTGTGAGGGTGAAAACATGAAAAAACTTGTCCCTTGTTTTTATTGGGACTGTTGCCGGCAAAAATCAGAACGCAGATGTGGGGGGGGGAAAAGCAGCGGCCGGAAAAAGTAAAAGATAAATTTCAGGGGCTGCTGCCAGTGACAGACAGCACCCCCTGCAGAACAGATAAAGTGTTTTGTCAGCTGCTGTGGATATCCACGATGCTCAGCTGTGGTTGCTCGATTCCCTGATGAGTATTCAGTTGAGGTGTCGCAAGTATATCGCAGCAGCCTGAGCTGAAGTCATTGACACTCTGATTGAATGCAATAAAGTCTATGGAAACGTTACCCTGGCGCATGAGTCCACGGACATGGTTTCCGCCGCAGGTCGCATTGCATTTGACGATCTGAATGTCATTGAACCGGAAGACCGGACGGGGATTGCTGTGACCGAAGGGCGAAAGTTTGGCAAGATACTCAAAAAATTCGCTTGTAAGCTCAGAAAGGGTGATCTCTCCGTCATAAGGGATGGAGCTTTCCAAATCAGCACTATCGATCTGACGTCCTATTTCTTTATTCATCAGGTCGAAAAAGTCTGCGATCTTTTCGATTCTGAGTCCGACACCCACAGCCATCGGATGACCGCCGTAACGCTCAAGCAGATGCGAACTTTTGGAGAGGACCTCCACCAGATTCAAATTGGCGATACTCCGCCCGGAACCATAAGCCACATCTCCCTGAACGGTGAGCACGATGGTCGGCCGGTTGTACTCCCTTGCCAGACGGGAGGCAACGATCCCAATGACCCCCTGGTGCCAGTCTCTGCCCGCCACCAGCAATGCGCATGGACTCATCCAGGCAAGTTGACGTTCGATCTGCTCCCGGGCCTCCTGATAGATCTCCTGCTCTTTCTGTTGACGATCCCGGTTGAAACGTTCAAGTTGTGATGCGCAGGCGTATGCTTCGACGATCTGACCGGATTGCAGCAGTTTCAATGCCACATTTGCATCACCGACACGGCCGGCGGCGTTGATCCGGGGCGCAAGGCGGAACGTGATGTCTGCCGGAGTCAGTTCGGAACGGAGTTTGGAACTTTCGATCAGCGCCCGGATCCCGGGACGGAGCTGCCGCTGCAGTGCCTCAATGCCGTATTTGACCATGATCCGGTTCTCTCCCAGAAGGGGGACTATATCGGCGACTGTTCCCAGAGCCACATAGTCCAGAACCTCTTCAAGGCGGGTCGTGAATCCTCCCAGATTGTTTTCTCTGCCGTATTTGACAAAGGCATGAGAAAGTTTGAAAGCAGCTCCAGCCCCCGAAAGGAGTTGAAGATCGGCAAGTTCCGGGTAGACTTTGGGGTTGATGACCGCCAGGGCATCCGGCAGGGAGGGACCGGCTTCGTGATGATCCGTGACGATCACGTCGATCCCCAGCTCTCTTGCCCGTGCCACGGCATCACAGCTGGTGATACCGCAGTCAACTGTGACCAGAACACCGCAGAGACCGAAGGATTCAAGAGCTTTGTCAAGAGACTCCGGGGTGAATCCGTAACCATCATCAAAACGGTGGGGAATGAAGGAGTTGACGATTGCTCCGTTGCTGCTCAGGACCCATGCCAGAAGAGCACTGGCGGTGATACCGTCGGTATCATAGTCGCCGTGGATCAGGATCGGTTCCCTGGCTGCAATAGCTTTCCACAACCGGGCTGCCGCATCCCGGATACCCGGGAAACGGTAGGGGTCGCTCAAATTTGCGAGTCGCGGATTCAGGAAACTTGCTGCCTGATCCGCACCAATGCCGCGCGCGGCAAAAATGAGGGCTATAGGACGCGGGAGATTGAACTTCTGCTGCAGTCCTTTGATTTCTTCCTCAAGATTTCCGGCGTTTGCTTTCCACTTGTTTACACCCATTTGTTTCTCTTTTCTTATTTAATCTTCTTTATTAACATAACTCCGAAATGGGAATAATCCAAACGAAAATTCAAAAAAAATGCAAAATTTAGTGAATTTTTTCAGTTTCAGGGTTGAAAAATAGATTTTCCGGGAGTATTGTTTATCCCTGGAAGGTATGGAGCTCTTTATTTCAAAGGTGATCATTTATGGGCAATGTGACGTTTCCGGAAAAAATTTCCGGTCAGTGGATCTATTTGAAGAGATTGAAGAACCGGCAGGATATGAGTGTGCTGCTGAGACGCAATTTTTTTGCGCCTGAAGATATGGATGGAGATCCGATCCTTCTGGTGAGTGCCAATACCTCTTATCAGCTTTTCATCAATGGCCGTCTTGCCGGTGTCGGTCCCAGAGCTCATCAAAGTCCGGGAACAAGCTTCATCGATGCCCATGAGATCGGTTTTTATCTGGAGCCCGGCAATAATCTCATCTCGTTTCATATCCACCGCTGCAACGATTTGGAGAGAGGAGACTTTTTACGGACTCCGGGCGTGTGGTGTCAGCTGCAATGTGGAGGTAAAACCCTTCTGCAGAGCGATGAGAGCTGGGAGATCATGGCTCTTGAAAATTTCAATTTACCCCGTCCCAGAGTATCTCTCCGGGGACGGCTCAGCACTTTCACTGACATGCGTATCCGGCCCGCCGGGTGGAACATCTCAGGAAAAGAAGCAGGGAAACAGTGGGGGAAACCCGACAGTTCCGTGATGCCCGGTTTGTCCGGTACGCTCATAGAACTTCACCCGGTCCCCCCTGCGGTCATCAGTTCGGAACCTGTTGAATTTGAGACGGTTTGCCGGGGGCAGGTGAGTGCCCCTCAGGGGTTTTCCTGCTGTCCGTTCATGCCTGAATCCGTCGGAAAGGTAGGCGCTGCTGCAGCTTATGTCTTCTGTGAAGAAAGCCGTTCTCTAAAACTGAAAATCTACTCTGACGATCCCTGCAAGCTCTTTTGCAATAAGGAAATGATTTTTGAGTGCAGCAATGCGCGCGGTAAGGAAATTGAGATCATTTTTGCTTCCGGCATGAACCGTATCACTCTTTTCTCAAAACTGAGTTACAGCAGTATGGGGGTCATGTTTACCGGCAGCCCCTGGCCGGCTGAGTTGACATTTTTGAGCGACATGCTTGATACAGCTGATCCCGGATGGTGTGTCGGAACGGTTTCCCGGCTGAAATATGAGGACTGTACCCCTGCCGTCAGGGTCGAGGCTCTGCCGGATCTGATGGTCATCCCTACTGAAAAGCAGCATGTCAATGACATTTGGGATTGGCTTGATAATGCCAGGATCATGGCTGTTGACAGAGATAAAGAATTTTTGAAAGAAGGAGAATTTGCTCTTTTCAAATTGCCCAAACTGACCTACGGAAGTGTGCGTTGTCCGATTATTGCTTCCGATGGCGATATAGTAGATCTGATCATCGGAACTGAGCTTGGTGAAAACCGTCTCTTTCCCCAGTGTGCCAACATCAATGACAGAGAAGTGATCAGTTGTATTTGCCGTGAAGGTGAAAATGAACTTTCAAGTTTCGTTCCTGCAGATTGCCGTTGTGTGCTTTTTTATGTGCGGAAAGCGGAAAAATGCGTAAAGGTTGCACCTCCTGTTTTTGACGAACTTTTAATGAATTCCAACCGTGAGTGCACCTTTTCCTGTTCTGACCCTTTTTGGAATCAGATCTGGCAGAATGGGAAAAGTGTTCTTGCAAGGTCCAGTGTGGCGGTATTCCCCTCTGACGGCTGCAGGAGCCATGATGCTTATTTGCTGGATTCTTTTTGGGAGTCTGTCAATACGGCTGCCGTTTTCGGAGATGCCGGATATATCACTTCCCGTTTGAGACAGTTCGCCGGATCGCAGCTTGAAAATGGCTCCATCGTCTCTTTGTCTTCCGGAGCAGGATACGATCAGGGGCTTTTTCACATGTTTTTCTTTCCCGGGTGGATCCTTTACAACTACCGTTTTACAGGAAATATGGTGGAATTGCGCAGCCTTATGCCCAAATTGGATGCCGCTAAAAAGTATCTCATGTCCCTGTTGGATGAAGAACGCAACCTCCTTTCTCAAGAAGCTGTGGAAAACTGTTCCGGATGTGAGACCGATCCTGTGGTCAGCTGCCGTCTGCCGGTGGTCATGAATGCCCTTTTCTGCCGTTTCATGCTTTCCGCGTCTGAAGTCTTTGAGCTGGCAGAACGGAGCTTTGATGCCCGGGAGTGCCGTCGGCTGGTGCAGAGAGTTACCAAGGAGTTGATCGTAAGTTTTTATGATGCTGAAGCAGGATTGTTTTCAAACTATCCTCTGACCGGCGGGGAAACTGAAATCGAATTTTCTCTTCTCGGCAACTTTTTTCCCCTTCTTGCCGGAATCAAAACGGGAGAGTGTTTTGAAACATTTGTCCGGACCTTCTTTGACTTTGAAACTGCTGAAGCAAAGACTGTTGAGGCAGAGTCGCCCTATTTTCATTATCTTTTTGCTGAGATGCTTTTTGCTCTCGGGCAGAGAGAATGGGGCGCCCGTTATCTCAAGCGTTACTGGAGTTCGCGCATGTCAGATGCAGGGGCATGGAAGGATCCGGTTTCCAATGTTATCCATGTTTCCCGCTTTTCAGAGGGCCATACCGTTGTTCCGAACACCCTTCTGCTCCGGGAATTTCTCGGGATCCGGATCGGAGAGGCAGCTTTTTCGCTGGTCTACTTTGATCCTGCATACGATCTGCTCGATCAGTGTGAAGCTGCGATCCCCACGATTTACGGGCGCATGCATGTGACCTGGAAAAAACAGCCCGATGGCGGTTTGGAAGTCAATATTTACTCCAGTCATCCCATGAAAGTCATGCCTGCCCTTTCTGAAGATATGCTGAAAAAATCAACCTTCTGTCTCAGTGAGAATGTGATGTTGGTGAAATCCTCTGTAAAGGAGCAGGAGTCATGAAAATTTTATCAGTTGTCGGGATCTTGACTGCAATTTGCGGACTTTTTGCCGCTCCCCCCGCAAATGTGAAGAATGCAGCAAGTGAGGAACGTATCTCAAAAGATACTTTACTTAAAAAAGATAAGTTGATGCTCTACACCGCAACCAAACCCTGTTGGCTTGACAAATACAAATATTTTTGCTGTCCTGTCCGCAAGATCGTCCGGCGGGGAGCATCCGGCAAATGGATCGATTACTGTTATAACGACAGGGAGGAACTCATCGGGATCCGCAAAAGTGATTACCGCGGATCAGTGAAGCGCAGCGATTTTTCTGCGATCGGGGGCTGCTCCCGGTGTATGAATACAAAAATCAGGCAGCGTAAGTGGAAACATGACACCAATCCCCGCGCGATATTGCCCAAAAAAAAGAAAAGACGCTGAAAATCTGTTTCAGCGCCTGATGGGGGAAGAAAGAGGGGAGATCAATCATCTTCCTCTTCAAAAAGTTCCCCGGGATCATGAAGTTCAAAGAGACCGTGAATGGCACTCTTCACCAGACGGAATCCGCTCAGTGATGAAAGACGGCAGCCGTCGTATTCAAAACCTTTGGAAACATGGACGTTAGCCGGGGGAAGATAGCCGAAATGTCCTGTTGAATTGAAAAGAATAAAGGTTTTGCGGAAAGGGGAGTTCCACTTGATTTCCAGCCCTCCTTCTGCAAGGAGTTCTCCCGGAACGCCCACAAAGCAGACATCGCCGATCGCCAGAAATTGCAGATCAGCAAAACCTTCTTCTTTTCCTTCCAGGCAGACGATCATGCTTTTTTTGCACTCTTTGCGTGTTTTGACCCGGCACTGTTTTTTCAGTGTTTTTATGACGGGGGAATGCAGTTCAAAAAGCTCAGGATTGCGCATGGCGTCCTCGATTCCGATCAACGCTGCCCGTCCCAACGCTTCACCCATACGGCGGGTACTTTCAAAGCCCATTTCAAACTCCCGGGGGAACATATCTCCTGCCGCACCGGTCACGAACATGGAGTGGA
Organism: Lentisphaeria bacterium; assembly: GCA_017457065.1. Classification (GTDB taxonomy): domain Bacteria; phylum Verrucomicrobiota; class Lentisphaeria; order Victivallales; family Victivallaceae; genus UBA1784. The sequence goes on along the minus strand of JAFTIE010000014.1, from coordinate 2,382 downwards.
ATCCTGTGTTGTTTTTGATGAACTCCCTCAAGGCGCCGGGAAAATCCGCAGAAATGGAGTGTCCGGCAAGACATCCGTGAGGGACATGAGAGGTCAGGGGGTGTGCCGCATAGTTGAGAATGGAGTAAACAGGGGACCAGAAGCGTCCGTTTTCCCGGTAAAAGATCAGCATACCCAATTCATCGTCACAGATGCCGTCGGCATCTTTCATCATGTATTTGGCACTGGGCAGAGCTGTGGCGATGTTGGCACGGCTGACCACCCGGCGGTTGATATTTTCCGGGCAGCGGATGGAGTAGAAAAAACTTCTGACTTCAATGAACTTTTCCGGATCGTCTGCGAAGGACTTTGCCTCTGCTGCGCAGAGTTCTGCCAGATGGTCAAAGTATGCCATATCCGGTTTTATTTCAGGGAAACAGGGGACAATGGGACCGTTATGGGTATGGGTGCAGCTGAGGATCACATCATCCAATCCAATGCCCAGTGCGTCAGCACAAGCCTGGCGTATTTTCCTGTTTGTACTTCCCTCAAGTCCCAGCAGATCGAAACTTAAAAGCAAAGCTCTTTTATTTCCGTCATCCAGACAGACTCCGGAGACATAGAGATCGTCATGCCTGGCAACAGAGGTGACGCCAACGCCGTATCCCCCAAGATCCACTCCCACTTCCGGAGTGATGATCCTTTCAAAAAAAGCAATTTTCATAAAAAACGTATCAGTTTTTTTCTTCCGGCAGTTATTTGCGTCTGTGGGTCAGAGCGATGTTGCCCAGAGTGGACTCTTCTTTTTCTTCTGCGAGGAGTTCCTGATGGTTTTCCGCCACCTTGTGTACAGCTTCGATGTAGAGATCGATTTTGGTGGGTTCATAGTGCTTGAACCAGGGCTCTCCCAGAAGGCGTGAACTGATTTTGTCTGCCACAGGGAGTGTGCCGGTCAGAGCACGGACATCGGTCCCCTCAGGAAGGTTGAGTGCCGCCGTGGGCTTGCCGTGACCAAATATGTCGGTGGTGTAGAACACCTCTGAGTGGTGGAGCGGGAAATTGCATCCGGAAGAAAATTCCCCGTTCACCTCAGCGTTGAGGGCTTTTGCAAAGGCGGCATTGGAAACGCCGCTGAAGGCTTCGGGTTCATAGCCGAAACGACTGGCGTACCAGCCGGATTTGTCACTGCCGGGATCCTCCGGATAGATCATACGCAGTCCCTTGACATCCTCAATGCCCTTCCAGAAATATTTCATGGCTTTGTCGATCTCGGCGATCTCTGCATCGTATTTTTTCAGCTGCTCAAGCCCCATGGCAGAGGAGATCTGATGCATACGGAACTTCTGCCCGCCGAAGGGCACGATATTGGTGGAGGCGTACTCCTCTTTTTTGAAAGCCGTGGGGATCCGGTCGTAGTGACCGAAGCGGACGGCACGGCGGTAGACCTCGTCATCATTGGTCAGCATCATACCGCCTTCACCAATGGCAAAGGATTTGCCGCTCATGAGGGACATACCGGCGGCATCGCCGAAGGTTCCCAGCAGTTTGCCCTTGTAGTGTCCCCCCTGAGCATGAGAGACATCTTCAATGACTTTGATATTGTGTTTTCTGGCGATCGCCATGATTTTATCCATATCAGCGGGGCAAGCCATGTAGTGCACCACCATGACCGCTTTGGTCCGGGGAGTGATGTGGGCTTCAAAACTTTCGGGATCGATCTGAAGATCTTTTTCGCATATATCACAGAAAACCACTGCTGCTCCCAGGGAGAGTGCCGCTGTGCAGCTTGCCCAGTAGGTGACGGAGGGGCAGATCAGTTCATCTCCGGGACCAAGTCCAACGCCGTACATGGCAGAAAGAAGGGAGTTTGTACCTGTGTTGTGTGAAAGGGCGTATTTTACGCCGTTCCATTTGGCAAATTCCTCTTCAAATTTCCGGGAAATATCGGTGCCGGACATGTTTCCTGATTCAAGAACATCCAGCTGAGCCTTACGCATAGCGTCGTTGACAATGGGCCAATGGAAGAGTTTTGCATCTTTTTCTCTGATTATGGGGGTACCGCCGTAGAGAGCAAGTTTACTCATGTTCATAACTCCTTAAATGAAAAATTCAATCAAAAAAACATTTTGACCCAATGGGCTGTTATAAAATAATCCTTATTTCCTGAAAATACAAGTCAGGCTTTGCGAATTTTGAGAAAATTATTGTTTTTATGGCAAATCCGGTTGAAAAAAAGTTTGGGAGCAGTTACATTAAAGGTAAAGAGGCAATTTCAAAACTCCTCAAAATTGTCAAAGCGCCCTCGCTTCGATCTGACAAAGGGAGCGTTTTCGGCTGTTACCTTACAGGTAGCAACCTCAAACTACCCTTTGCAGCTCTTTGCGAATGGCATCTTTGCCATTT
>JAFTIE010000153.1 GCA_017457065.1 Lentisphaeria bacterium | reverse complement strand
AGGGAGCGTTTTTCCGCCTTCGCATAAAGCTACGGCGGGACAAGCGCCTGTTACCTTACAGGTAGCAGCCTCAAACTACCCTTTACAGCTCTTTGCGAATGACATCTTTGCCATTTTTTGAATGACTTTTGAAATTACCTCTTCTTGTTGAGAAACAGGGGCAGATGGGGGGAACTCCCGTTCTTGTCACAAAAGGCTTGGAATATTAACAAATAAACGGATCAACAATTATGACATTGCTTACTTCAGTCAAGGATTTTTTTCTGAAAATGAAATTTCTCATCCGGCTCCGGGATATCTTCTGGTTCAGCGCCAAGCGGTATGCCACCGATAACCACGGACAGCGTGCCGTGGCATTGACCTATTATACCGTTTTTGCCATTGTGCCTATGGCGGCTTTGCTTTTCGGCATAGCCAAAGGTTTTGACCTTGACGTGCGTCTGAAAGAAGAACTGACAACCCGGCTCTACCAGCACAAAGAGATCCTTGAATGGGTCTGTAAATTTGCCGATACCACTTTGAAACAGGCTCAGGGCGGTATCGTCGCAGGGGTGGGGGTGGTGGCTTTGATCTGGACCGTCCTCTGGCTTGCGTCAAACATTGAAAGAGCCTTCAACGATGTTTGGGGACTGCCGACACGAAAAAATATTTTCCGCCGTTTCAGTGACTATCTGGCACTGATATTGCTGACGCCTCTTATGCTGGTGATCGTGGGTGCATCAGGTGTGACTTTGCGGAGCACTTTCAATAAACTTGCTGAAGCGGCTCCTGATCTGGGATCGACCCTGCCTTGTATTTTTTCACTTGCGGCGGATCTTTCACCGCTGCTTATATCGATCATTGTGTTCACATTGATCTATCTTTTTGCCCCCAACACCAAAGTGCGTTTCGGCTGTGCACTGCTGGCGGGGATCATCGGCGGCATACTTTTCCAGCTGCTTCAGGACGGATTCATTTTTCTGCAGGCAAACATTTTCAAATACAACCGTATTTACGGTACTTTTGCTGTTCTGCCTCTTTTTCTGGTGTGGCTCCAATGGTCGTGGCAGATAGCCCTTTTCGGAGCGGAGATCGGCTTTGTCAGTCAGAACCTTGACTCCGGCATCATCTGCGACAGCGGCAAGACCCGGGAGACTCTTTTCATCCGCCGTGCCAATCAAATCGCCAGTGCAGCCATGATCTACGCCAACTTTGCCAACGGCAGGGGGAGTACCTCTTTCAGCGACCTGACAGATTCTCTCCATGTTTCCGGTGCCCTTCTGGCGGCTCAGCTCCACGAACTCAGCGAAAGGCGTATCATTTACGCCGTCAACACCAATGGTGTGCTCTCGTACTCCCCCGGATACCCCACCGACAGCTTTACTGCGGCAGATTGTCTTGCTCATCTCGCAGGGGTCGAAGAAACAGTTGCTGCCCGCACAAAAATATTTGAAAGAGCTACTGCACTTCTCAAGGAGTTTGATGCCATGCGCCGCCATGGGGATAAAGATGTCCTTCTGAAAGATCTGTGAAATTTCTCCCCGCAAACAGAAAAGGCAGCAGAAGATCCTTCTTTCTGCCGCCTTTTTTTACTCATTCCTGTCAGGAATGTGAGGAGATTTTTTTCAGTGCTTCATCCACGCTTGCCATAAGTCCGGCAAGGGACTCTTTGAAATAGCCTTCTCTGCCCCGGGGCAGGGGACCGAGAGCGGCAAGACGGGATCCCATTTCCGTCAACCCCTTCTTGAGAACTCTGGTTTTTTCCGGGGTGAAATGCAGTGAATGGTGATAATTTCCGCAGGAAACGATCAGCTTGTACATGCTGTCACAGTAGGCTGTCACCTCAGCTGCCCTCTCCCCGAAAAGTTTTTCAAAAAGCTCTTTACGGATCTTTTGGGCATCATTATCATTTTTGTTCCAGAGTACCCGTCCCGCTCCGTAAAGCTGAAGATTGGCAGGTTTATCCCATGAGCTGTGGCATTGACAATCCACCATGCCGGCAAAATTCAGACGGTCAAAGTCGTTGAAATAAGAACAAAGATATGTCATGTCATAACTCATATACCGGCGGTCAGGTTCCTGAATATGGGTGATGTAGTTGAAAAGGAGACAGGGAATCTTTTCGCCCACGACTTTGCGCCAGCCGGCATAAGCGCTGTAATGGTCGAAGTTGATGATCCGCATGTCATTTGCATCATCATGGGAAGCGTTGTTCCGGTAGTCCGGGGTCCATCCGGGGAGACGGCAGTTTTCATCGTCAAGAGCGTGGAAATAACAGTGCCGCCAGACAGCAAGGTTCAGGATCACATTGTCAAGACCTTCAAGAAAGTTGGATGCAGGCTTTTCAAGGGTCTCAAAGTACATGATGCACTCAAGTTTCAGCTCCGGCAGCTCCCGCTGTGCCCATAGAGCCACTTTGCGGAATATATCCAGATACCAGTTGCTGAAAGGAACCTTCAGACACTCAGGACACTGGCATTTGTTGTCGTAGCCGTCGCCCAGCCAGATGGCGGCGATATCCATTTCGTGATGGTGTTCTTTGAGATAGGTGATGATATGTTCAACGTAGATATTCCGCACCTCCTCCCGGCAGAGACAGATCTGGAACCAGGTGGAAACGGCAACGAGAGCCTGTTCGTTGACCTTGCCTTTTGCCTGAAGCTCCCTTCTGCCCTGCTCCGGTGTCAGACCGTGATTTGCGGCGTAATGTTCAGGGACCCCGTAGTTCCAGCCGTGTCCCCCTCTTTCGATAAGAAGACCGTATTTCCGGGCATATTCCACCATGGTTTTTCTCTTGAGGGCGATTTCCCGGCGTTCCTCCCATGATTTATCTTTGAGCAGATACTCCACATGCTGCAGGGGAGGAACTCCGTCAACGATGGAATAGTTATCTCCGGGGCGTTCCACGTCAAAACCTTCCATAAAGAAGATATTGTACTTGTTTTGGACCATGAAACGGATCAGATCGTATCCTTCCTGAAGATTTTCCACATCAGGCGCAGCGGCGATCCCCCGGAACTGGCGGTCGGCACTTTCAGTGATGTTGAAGCCGTCAGTGGTAAAAGCCGGATCTTCCGGTATGATCTCTCCCTCTTTTCCGGGATAAAGGAAGTCAAATCCGAAATGGCGCAGGTACTCAAAAATCCCGTAGAGCACACTGCGGCAGTTGGAACCTCTGATGTAAAGCTTTCCGCCTTCGGATTTCAAAGAAAAAGAGTCCATGAATTTGGAACTTTCTTCAGAAACAAGGAGTATTTCCGCCTCTTTTTCACTGTCACACTTGACAAAGGCGCCTTTCCCGCAGGCGATCAATTCATCAGCCCCCAGCTGCAGCACTGCTTTCTCTGCAGGAGCGTAAACTTTGTAACTCATTTGCAGCAACTCCCTTTTTACAAATATTTGTCGGCAATATCCAGATAGTGGAGCCAGTCGATCCCATTCTGAGCGTGTTTACCGGGGCGGATATGGTAACTGATATCCGAGGTGATGACCGTGCCCACCGCTTGACGGAGAGGTGTTTTCAGCACATCTGCACCGTAGAGAGAATAGACTTCACCGGCATGATAGGTCCCCAGATATTCGCCGTAGGGATCGCTCCAAAGATCGTTTTCAGCGCTGGCAACTACCAGTTTCCGGGGGGCGATGAGAGAAAGAAGAAAGTGCTGGTCAAAAACTTGCGCTTCTTCATTGGCGATATAGCGGGCTGTGTTTTTGACAAACCAGTGGGGCATGGCAGTAACGAGGTAGATGTAGAGCTCTCCGAAACACCGTTTGGTCATGGCGGCACCGGCAAGTCCTGAATTGTTGGAAATGACGATCTTGAAACGCTCATCCAGCGCCCCTGCCCACAGAACACTTTTGCCAAGGCGGGAGTGTCCGTGAAGCGCCACCCGGCTGCTGTCCAACTCTTCCGACTGTTCAACATAGTCCATCAGTCGTGACATACCCCACGCCCATGCGCCGATGGAAGAATACTTTTCGTGTCCCCGGCTGTAATTTTCATAATCCCCGAAAAGGGCATAGATACTGTCGCACCAGCCGTCGATATGATCGGGGAAAAAGTCATTGTAGCTTGCTGTACAGCAGGCATATCCGCGGGCAATGACCATTTCAATGCTGTTGCGCTCTGCATGACAGGAACGCTGTTCTGCGCTGAGAAAACTTTTGTCATCGTTGAGAAGACCGCTCATCCGCACATCTTTCTCATTGGTGATGGTGTGATTGCCCTTGAAGTTCAGATTGAGAAAAACGGGGACCTTGCCTGTTGCTCCGGCAGGAAGATAGATCAGCACAGGGACAGTGTGGGTTTTGCCGTTTTTCATAGTAAAGACCATATCGATCTCTTTTCTGACCGCCTTGCCGTTGAGAGCATCTTTTTTACAGCTGATCTCTTTGTATTCCACCTGATCCGGCATGGGGGGAACTTCGCCGTAAAGTTCCTTTTTGAAGAGTTCAATGATTTTACTGCGCCTTGACTGCTCCCACTCTGCAACAGAAGCGACTTTGGTTCCGTCCTCTTTTTCAAGGGGAGAGCTTACCTTATAAGGCTGTATGGCAGATTCATCATAATTCAGCAGCCCCACCACCTCTCTTTCAACTGCTCTGTCGGTGTAAAAGTCCATAACAGGATGAGCGGCATAAAATTCTTTGATCCGTTCCACATAGTTCATAAAGACAATTTCCTTTTTTTACATCATATCCCCGGCAAAGTGCACAGTTTGAATAATATAGCAGAAAAAGTCCAATATGCAAGGAAAGGGCAGAAAAAAGCCGCTCTGTTCCGGGAACAGAACGGCTCAAAAGGAAATGTATTGCAATTACCGGGCGTCGTAACGGACTTCGCCGTCCACCATGGTGACTTTGCAGTTGAAATCCTTATCCAGCAGCACGATGTCGGCGGCATATCCGGGTTCGATCTTGCCGATGCCCTGAAGTCCCAGAGCATTGGCGGCTGAAAGAGAACTGGATTTGACCAGCTCTTTGAGGGGAAGCCCCGTGACTTCGCTGATGTTTTTCACAGCCACAGCCAGCTGCAGTGTGCTTCCGGCGAGGGCACCACCCTCTTTGAGTCTGGCGGCACCTTCGGAAACGATCACCGGCAGACCGCCCAGAGAATATTCACCGTCGGGCATACCGGCGGCACGCATGGCATCGGTGATGAGGACCACATGCTCAGGACCTTTGACCTTGAAGACCAGCTGGATCATGGCAGGGCTGATATGGAGCTTGTCGCAGATCAGCTCAGCATAAACGTCAGAGTGGAGCAGTCCGGCGCCAACCAGACCGATGTCACGGTGGTGGAGGGGGGACATCTGGTTGCAGAAGTGAGAGAGGTTCCGCAGACCGTTGTTGTAGGCAGCCATGAATTCGGGGTATTTGGCGGCACTGTGGGTGCAGGAGGGAGTGATCCCCATGCTCAGCAGTTCGCCCACCAGTTCGGCGCCGCCCTCTTCTTCAACGGCAAAGGTGATTTTTTTCACGGGGAAGATGGCGTTCAAACGCTTCACCTCTTCGATGTCGGGCTTACGGACGAAAGCAGGGTTCTGAGCGCCGGTGCATTTGGGGTTGATGAAGGGACCTTCAAGATGGACACCGGGGATCTTGCAGTACTGCTGTTTGTAGGAGGCGATAGACTTGAGAGCAGCTGCGAGCTCTTCTTCGGGAAGGGTCAGGGTAGTGGGCAGCAAAGTGGTGACACCTTCGGCAAGTTTGTTCTTTGCCATGACCTCAACGCCCTCTTCGGAGCCGTCGCAGAAGTCAAAGTTGTTCCGTCCGTGGCAGTGGACATCCACAAAACCGGGCATGGCAGTCATGCCGGCGGCATCAATAACGGCAACGCCTTCCCGGGCGATGGGGGAGGCAGAAACCTGAGTGACTTTGCCGTTCTCAATGAGGATATATGCTTTTTCAATATCCACACCGGGAGAGACCAGACGGCAATTGCTGATAATAAAGTTGTTCATATCAAATTCCTTTCATGATTGGTAAAAACACAGGTCTGCTTATAATATAACAGTTCAAAGCGTAAATATCCATGACAAAAAAGGGAAAAAAATATCTTTTTTCACAATTTTTTGTTGACAAAACTCTACTTGGGAGCTATATTCTTGCAATTTGAGGTAAAACATCATGAAAGAATTATCTGTACTCATCATCGGCAGCGGCAATGCGGCTGCTTTTCTGTGCCGCAATCTCCATCGTTCCGGTGTAAAAATAGAAGGTATCATTGCCCGGAACGCTGACCGGGGAAGGCTTCTTGCTTCGGAGGCGGGAACGGTATGGAAGAACTCGTTTGTTCCGCCTGAGTCTGAAAACACCATCATCATCAGTGCAGTCAAAGACTCTGCCGCTCAGGGGCTGTGGCAGAAATGCTCTTTCGGCAACAATCTGGTCCTTCACACGGCGGGCTCACTGCCTCTTGCCGATCTTGTGCCTTACGCCCGGAATTGCGGCGTCCTCTACCCTTTGCAGACTCTTTCAGCATCCCGGATCATTGAAAGTGCCAAAGTACCTTTTCTTATTGAAGCAAACAGCAAAGAAAATCTGGAAAAACTCCGCAAACTTGCGGAAACACTTTCCCCTGCGGTGCGGGTGTGTGATTCAGAAACAAGGCAGAAGCTCCATCTGGCGGCGGTCTTTGCCAACAACTTTTCCAACCTCTGTTTCCACATCGCCTGGGAACTGGCTGAAAAAGCAGGTCTCCCGCCTGAAATACTGCTGCCCATCATTGAAGAAAGCTGTGCAAAGCTCCATCATCTTTCCCCTGCCGAAGCCCAAACGGGACCGGCTGTCCGCTGGGATGAAAATGTGATGCAAAAGCACCTTGAACTCCTTGCCGACATGCCCGAAACAGCCGCTCTCTACCGTCTGGCAAGTGCGGAGATCCACAGACGCCACTGACGGAAGCAGAGGGAAAATCACTCTTTCCCCAAACGCTTCAAACTTTCCCGTGCTCTTTTGTTTCCCTTTGCAGCGGCTTTGCGATACCACTTGACGGCTTCTTCCAGGTTGCTGGCTACTCCCATCCCTTTCTCATAACAGTTTGCCAGATTAGCTTGAGGAATGTCAAGCCCCTGTTCAGCAGCTTTGTAATACCATTTGACGGCTGCCTCAAGGTCTCTTGGAACGCCTATCCCATTCTGATAACAATATCCCAAATTACCCTGACCATGAGGGAGTCCCTGTTCTGCTGCCATTCGGAAGTATTTGGCGGCTTCGTGCGGATCTTTGGCAACTCCGGAGCCATCCAGGTACATATTCCCCAACATGAACAACGCATAAGCATATCCCTGTTCCGCTGCCAGAAAATAATACTTGGCTGCTTCGGACAAATCTCTTGGAACGCCTATCCCTTTGCTATAACAAAATCCCACGCAGCTTTGCCCCCTGGCATATCCCTGTTCTGCCGCCTTGAGATACCACTTTGAGGCTTCATCCGGGTCTTTTGCAACACCTGATCCCACTTCGTAACAAATTCCAAGTTCTACTTGCGCCAGCGGGTCTCCTGAATCAGCCAGCTTCAAAAGTTCCGGAAAAATTTTTTTATGTATTTTTGCTGCTGCATCGGTTTGTTTGGCACATACCTCTCCCGCCCTGAGATATCGCGCAAGTACACTTTTGGCAATAACATTGCCACTTTGGGCAGATTTTTGAAAATGCTGTAATGCCCGTCTCCTGTCAACTCTGCACTGTTTGTAGCCGTCAGCATAAAACAGCCCCAAAATCAGTTCTGTTTCGGCAGTTCTTGAAGTTATCCCTGACAGGATACGCCATGCTTCAGCATATTTCCGGGAATAAAAAAGGGCTGTACATTTTTTGTTTTCGGCTTCATTTTTCAAAGCAAGGGCTTCTTTGTTGGAGTTGTCAGAAGCCAATACTGCAAGGGATAAATCGAAGACCTGCTGCCACTCTCCTTTTGCTTTTGCTTTCCGGGCTGAATCAAGTTTTTTACTGCTTTGCTCCAACTTGATTTGTTTCTCTGCAGTTGAAGCTAATTCGTCGGCCTTTTTTTCATCAAAAAAATAGATCTCCATCGCAATTTCTTTTACCAGAGTCCATTCCTTGTTTTTTCCGGCTTTTTCGGCTCTTGCCAGCAAATCTTTCAAACTTGCTTGCCGGGAACGTTCCCAAACGGTTTTGTAACCGGCAAGGGCAGACTGCAGTTTGGAAACTGCGGATTTGAAATTTCCTGAATCATAATCTTTTCCGGCAGAGAGTGACTGTGCTCCGGCATTTTTATAAAGCTGCGCCGCCAATACGGCTCCTTTATACTCTTCAGATGCGTTTTTCTGCATCCGGACCTTTTCAAACAATTTCCGTGCCTGATCCCGCAAGGGAGCATTGGCAAGAATCCAATCAGCTTCTTTTTCTGCTGCAGAAAAATAGTTTTCAGCCAAAGAAAAATCTTCATTTTTCAATGCTGCAGCACCGGCATTGAAATTGTCTCCCAAAGCATCAAGATGTTCTCCCACACCTTGTCCCCGGTCGAAATTACGGGATTGGGCTGCGTCTTTTTTACGCTGTACTTTTGCCATCTGACGGTAAACACGGTTTTTCAATGCAGCAAGTGCTTTTTCATCTCTGACCGGTCGGGGCGTTTTGACAGGAGCGGGGACCGCAACCGGCGCAGGGCTCTTTACAGGTGCAACCGGCACAGGGCTCTTTACAGGTGCAACCGGCACAGGGCTCTTTACGGGTGCAACCGGCGCAGGGCTCTTTACGGGTGCAACCGGCGCAGGGCTCTTTACGGGTGCAACCGGCGCAGGGCT
>JAFTIE010000152.1 GCA_017457065.1 Lentisphaeria bacterium | reverse complement strand
TCCGGCATCTATCTTTCATTTTATCACCTTTGGCAGTTTTTTATTCAACAGAGGTAATTTCAAAAGTCATTCAAAAAATGACAATGATGCCATTCGCAAAGAGCTGTAAAGGGTAGTTTGAGGTTGCTACCTGTAAGGTAACAGCCGAAAACGCTCCCTTTATCAGATCGAAGCGAGGGCGCTTTGACAATTTTGAGGAGTTTTGAAATTGCCTCAACACACACAGGGAAATTTTCAGCAGGAACAGTTTAATATACTCCTCATACAATAAAAAATCAAGGCTTCGGAAAAGATTTTTTTCACATCTTCCCCAAAGCCTTGACCTTAGCGCACTTCTGAGAAAAATCTCAAAAGATCTGCTTACAAAACGGTGAATGTGGATTCAAAGATCACTTCTTTCCCATCCTCAGGCAGAACTGCCGTGCGGCTCAGCTGTTTCACATCCCCTTCGGCATAAAAATAAGCCTTTTTCAAAGCATTTTGCCAGCCGCGGGTCAGGTAGGAGCTTTCTTTGACCTTGACTTTGCCTGAGTCTTTGAAGCGGAGTTCAGCACTCCCGCCTTCCTTCTGAGTCAGAGTCCACACATTCTTTTTCAGGGAATTTTCCCCCAGAGAGTTGAACTGGCACTCCACAGTGACCGCATCACCATCGGCTGCCTTTTTCACCTTGTCAACGACGTGGAGTCCCTTTTCAAGAAGGGTGACAGATCTTTTCCAGATGCACCCCGCAAAGGTGACTTCGCAGAAAAGAGTATCCCCGGAACGGCGGAAGAGTGAAAACTCCGGTCCCTTGATGGCTTTCCCTTCCTTATCCCGCAGAATTATCATATTGTGACAGTGGGGTCCCACCTCACGGGCGGAGTAGGCTGAAACCATATTCACAGGGGTATTACGGACATCAAAACCGTATCCGTTATCCACCAGCCAGAGGTGCTTACCGTACTGGAAGGTCAGGATCGCCCCGGTGTCATAGTGCTTGTGAGCATCACATGAACAGGGTTCAAAAAGGAGATAGCGCTTTTCATCACGGAAGACTGCCTTATCGACTTTGCTCTTGACTGCTTCAGGGAAACGCTTGTAAATATGGGAAACCAGAGGCTGCATTTGCCAGCCCTTCCCGGGAAGAGTCCCCTCTCTGGGAACGGGGGGCAAACGCAAGTATCCGCCCCAGCCGGGAACGGGCAGAGAAGAAGCGCCGCCATAAAAGAGACGGTCGGCAAGATCTGCGGCAAGCTGATCGTTGGAAACCTGAGCCAGAGCATGAAGCATATCTCTGTGCGTTGAACCGGTCAACGCCTCACAGTCGCCGTAGCAGACCTGTCTGCCGTCGTTATCTGAAATAAGCTGCACCGCCTCAGCCATCCGGCGGAATCCGGAAGAAGGCTTGCCTTTGACGGCAAGATCCCACTGGAGCTTCTGGCTGGGAACGATCCACTGATAGCTGCCTGAATTCTCTTTCTGCCGCCATGTGCGGCTGAGTTCGCCGCCTTCAAAAGCGATTTTGGCGTAGAATTTCCACCTTGCCGCATCTGCCTTGAGTCCGTACATTTCTCCGTAATAGAGTGCGCCCCAGTAGCAGCTCATGGCGGGGAATGTTTCGTGGTTGAAGCGCAACACACCTTCACGCATGGGCCAATGGCTTTTGCCGAACTTTTCAATAAGTCTGAAAGAGCTGAGCATGAAAGCTGCTCCCAGCAGACGGTCATCTTCAGTGAAAAGCTCTTCCCGTTCCGCCGCGGCAAAACAGTTGATCAATGATCCCAGATAGAAGTCGTAATCTGAAATATAACTTGCTCCCCCCGGCAAGGTCAGATAGTAACGGACCATGGCGAAAAACAGCTCTTTGAAGGCCTCAAGGAAACGGCTGTCACCGGTGTACTTGTAGGCGTAAAAACAACGGATCATAGGGGGCACGGTGCAGTGTCCGTTATCTCTGCCAACCTCGGGGCCGCCGCAGTCAAATGCTTCGGAAGTCAGTTTTACGAACTCCTCAAAAGAGTTGACCTCAAAGTGGTGGCTAACATGTTCTTTAAGGAGCTTTTCAGCATCGCGATATATTTCAGGGATGAAGGGACCTGGGACGGTCTTGGGAGTACGGCTCCCTTCCCAGTGTTTGAGAAAAGCCTTGACACTTGACTCATCGCAGCAGACAACAGCACGCAAAGTTTTACCGTAGGGGAACTCCAGACTCCACCCGCCTTTGCCGGGGAAGAGACCGTTTGCCATGATCTTCTGCAATATGGCAAGGCGGCAGGCATGTTTATTCTCGGCGGAAGATCCGAAAATCACTGCGGGCTCATCTTCGGGCAGTTTTTCTGTGTCTGCAATGACCTTGCCCCCCATCTTTTTGGCAAGTTCAAGGTAGAAGTTGTTCCCCTCAGGAACTGAAGCAATAAAATTCTTCCCGAACTCAGGTGCGGCAAGGGGGTAAGGACGGGAAAACTCTGTTGCCGGAAAAAGAATGTCCTCTGTCCCCCAGAGGCGTTTGCCGTAAGCGCCGGGATTTTTCCGGCAGCGTGCCAGTGCTTCGGGGGAAAGATCAAGGATGGAAGGTTGACGCAATCCCCAGTTCGGCGCCAAACCGTAATGCTGACGCCAGTTGAGTCCGCGCTCCGAAAGAATAGAATCCAGACTTTTGCTCATTTTCTCTCTGTTTCCTTAACATGTTCAGTTCCAAAATTGTTCAGAGGATCCACGGCATACTTTCAGCAGCCGCATGATCTCCAAAGTTTCCTCCAGAGGAACCAGCGGCGCAGCAATGCCATTGTAAAAATCCCGACACTTCTTGTACCAATCATAAGATGAAACTTCCGGATTTTCAGCAGTTTCTTCAACAAAGTTCGTTTCTCTCGGGGGATAACGGCGGTCGGGAGCGGCAAAGCCCTCATTCATCACAAGTTCCGCCATATCGGGGCAATATTTCAAATACCACTTGCCGGAGTGAAAATAAGCCGTCCCTTTGTTGCCGAAAATCTCTATTTCAGGGACACTCATCGCCGCCGCCATATTGATTTCAAGTTTATAGAGGATCCCTTTTGCGCCGTGCATGACCACTGTGACCACATCTTCGGCATCGCCGCCGGAAAGGATCCGTTCTGTTTCACAGCGGATCGCCTCTGCTTTGGATTCTCCCCCAAGATAAAGAAACTGATCCAGAAAATGGGCGCCATAGTTGTTGAGCATCCCGCCCCCCTGCGCAGAGAAGGACTGCCAGTCGTTGCGGCGGACAAATGAATAGACACTGCGTTTGATCTGCCAGATTTTCCCCAGTTTTCCGGAACGGATGATCTCCTGAGCCTTGAGGGTCAAACCGTTAAGGCGGTGGGGCTGATAGATCATGAGCTTTTTGTTGTATTTTTTTGCGGCTTCTGCCATGACTTGAGCATCTTCAAGAGTCAGTGCCATGGGTTTGTCACAGAAAACGTCAGCGCCTTTGCTCATAAAGTATTCGCACTGTTCCCGGTGAAAGATGGTGGGAGAAGCAAGGACCGCAAGATCGATCACTCCCGCATCAGCCATTTCATGCCAATCGGTAAAACAGTGTTGGACACCATAGACGCTCTTTGCTTCATCAGCTCTTTCCTGCAGAGGGTCGGCAACAGCAGTTGCCTCCATTCCTTCAGTATGCTTGATTGCCGGAAGGTGGAACCCCCAACCGATACGGCCGAGTCCGCAAACTCCGCAACGGATCACATTTTTCATCAAAAAACTCCTTATATCTGGAATAAAAAAGAATTCTCTTGAATATAATTCCACAAAGTTGAAAAATCAAGCTGTTAAAAAGAAAAATCTCCTGCAAATCACCTGAAAACTGCCACGGGACCTGTTGAAGAAGGAAGGATCTCTGCGTTACAACCGTACACAGAAGCAATGTTCTCTTTTGTAAGTATTTCCCGGGGAGTTCCCGCAGCAAATATGCGCCCTTTGTTGACAAGGATCAATTCATCGGCAAAAGCAGCGGCAAGGGTCAGGTCATGGGTGACAAGAGCGATAGCTGTTTCGGACTTGAGAAGTCTGAAAATTTCCATACACCTGAGCGCCCCCGCCGGATCAAGGGCGGAAGTGGGTTCATCCAGCAGCATGACGGGGGTCTTTCTGGCGAGCAGAGCGGCGATAAGAACCTTTTGATATTCTCCGCCTGAAAGCTGATTGCAAAGAGCAGTGCCAAAAGATGAGATCCCCATAAAATCCATGACCTCTTCCACACTTTTCTTATCTTCCGGTCCCGGTTCAAAAAGCCGGGGCAGATGGGCAAAACGCCCCATCATGATCCTCTCTGACACGGAAAAATCCAAAGCGGGGAGCTTTTCCTGAGCCAGAACGCCGATGCGGCAGGCTCTTTCGATATGTGAAAAACTTTTAAGATTTTTTCCGTCAAGAAGCACCTCCCCTGCCCCGGGCTGCAGGAGTCCTCCCAGCAGGTGTACAAAAGTGGATTTACCGCTGCCGTTGGGACCTGTGATGACGGTCAGTTTCCCGGGGGAAAGGGTAAGGGAACAATTTTCAAGGATCTTCTTTGAACCGTAGGAAAAAAAGATGTTTTCGGCTTGGAGTTTCATTAAAATCACCTCTTCCTGTTCAAGATCCACAAAAAGACAGGTCCCCCTGTGATGGAAGTCACGACTCCCACAGGCAGCTCCTGCCCCGGCAACACCAGACGGCTTAAAATGTCACAAGCCATAAGAAAGACCGCTCCCCAGATAAACATGGGAAAGAGATTTCTTCTGTGTGAAGAGGAACAAAGGCGCCGTACCGTATGGGGCACGATCAGTCCGCAAAAGCCCACGGCTCCCGCCAGTGCCACTGAAACGGCAGCTAAGACAGAAGCGCAAAGAACCATGATGAAGGTCATTTTTTTAACATTGACTCCCAGAAAGAAAGCCTCTTTTTCCCCCAGCGCCAGAAGATCCAGTTCCCCGGCAGACCAGCGCAGATAAAAGAGTATTGCCAATGTCACGCCGATCATGGGGAAGAGCAGTTTTTCATTGATCGACTGCAGATCTCCCAGAAGCCACCATGAAGCGGCGGCAACCTCGTCGCTGCTGGCGACGGAAAGCAGAAACATGAGGATGCTTGAACAGATGGTTCCGGCAATGACACCTGAAAGAAGCAACCTTTCCCCTCCCCCTGCCCGGCTGATATAAAGGACAAGGAGCAAAGTCACAAGAGCCCCTGCCAGTGCAGTAAAAGGCACAGCGTAAATGCTGACAGCGTGAAGCCCCAGAATAAAAGCAGTTGCCGCCCCGACACCGGCACCGGCGGAAACTCCCAGAGTATAGGGTTCAGCAAGAGGATTCCGCAGCACTGCCTGAAAAACCATGCCGCTGAGACTCAGGGCACCGCCTATAAACATGGCTCCCAGCATACGGAAAAAGCGCAATTCAGCAACACTTGAGTGGAACACCTCTTTGATACTGAGAGTTTCAGCGCCGAAAAAGATCCCGCCGGCAAAGACGGTAACAAGAAGCAGTAAGGGTAAAAAGATCCTTTTTATCATTTTTTCCATTGCTCCAGAATTCGTTCCAACTTTTCAATTCCGCCCTTGAGCCGGGGACCGGGACGGAGCAGAGAGTCCTGCTCAAAATCAGCAAGGACCCGGTTGTTTTTCACGGCGGGGAATTTCTTCCACACCCGCCGTTGTTTCCAGCCGGAACTGGAGGCGCTCCAGATAATAACATCCACATCTTTTTTCAGCAGCTTGTCAAAAGAGGGGCGGACATACTCCTGATCGAACTCACCTGTGGCATTTTCGGCGCCTGTGAGCCGGATGATCTCATGAAGATGGGAACGGCGCCCCGGAGCCATGAGAGGAGTATCCCACACGACCCACAGAACACGCAGATTCTTTGGGGAAACTTTTCTTTTCTGTAAAGTGTCAATGCGTCTGATCTCCTCTCCTGCCGCTTTACGGGCATCAAGTTCCTTTCCGAGGATCTCAACACATTTGCGGTACTCCTTCAAATTCCGGCAGGGGAGCTGTAAAGTTCTGATACCGGCGCGCTGAAAGTTCACCTTGACACCGGGATTGACAAGATCGTTGGAAACCAGAAGTCCGGGCTTCAGTGCAAGGACTTTTTCAGTAAAAGGAATGGCGAAACGTCCTGCAACGGGCAGCTTTTTCACATCAGCGGGATAGGTACAGACATCACTGCGCCCCACAAGCAAATGACCTTTACCGAGGAAACAAATCAGCTCAGTCAAAGCAGGTGACAGTGAAACCACCCGCAGCTCTGCTCCCCGGAGCGAAAATAAAGTTGCCAGAAAAAAAAGAAAAACACGCATGATCGTTTCCTGAAATGTTAACAAAACCTTTTATAATATACTCTCAAGGCGGCATAAAAGCAAACGCCGGAAACCGCTGTGCTGGCAGTTTCCGGCGTATTTTTATCACGCTGTGTTTTATTCAGCGTCAACTTTGGAACAAACGATCCTCATGGCACCGTCTATGATCTTGAGTTCATCGTCGGTACATTCTGCAAAGTAGCTGTAGATGAAGTCATCAAGACGGTCATCGATCTCTTTGAGAAACTTCTGTCCCTCATCTGTTACGGAAATCACAATATTCCGGCGGTCATCGGGATCTTCTTCCCTTTTCAGGACACCGGCATTGACCAGTTTGTCCACAAAGAGAGAAGCTCCGGCAGAGGTCAGTCCCGTGATACCCATAATGGTCCCCAGATTGCAGGGCATTGAAAAACGCACCAGCATCAGGTGGTTGAATTGGGCACGGGGGATGATCCTTGAACAATTCTTCCAGTCGCTTTCAAAGAACTGCCGTCTCTTGAGTTCAAGCATACGGACCATTTTCTTGAAAACAGAAACATCGACCTGGAAAGTACCTCTTTCGCAATCTCCGTCGGAATTCATTATCTGTGCTCCCGATATTTGTCAGTGATCGTATCAGAAAGTCTGTCAAGACGTTTCTCACGGTCGGAACGATCCTCATCAAGCAGATACTGCTGGAAAAGCATGTTGCCGATGGGGCTCTTGATGCCTTTGTTGACCTGCTTGATGATCTTGCCGACCTCTTCCTGAACTTCAGCCCCCATTTTGTCGTCGGGGTTGGAAAGCTCGACCTTGGCGATCAGCACCAGCTGAGACTGTTTGATGGACTCAGTTTCAGTGGAAAAAAGTCTGCCGATGATGGGGAGATCCTTGAAGAAGGGCAGTCCCGCATTTCCGCGGACGGATTCGCTCTTGCGGAGACCGCCGATGACGAACTCCTGAGGTTCATAACCGATCTGAACAGTGGTGGAAGTACCGGATTTGCTGGTACGGGCAGAACCGTCAGAGTTCCAGCCCAGCAGAGAGATGCTGTCAAGTTCAAAGCGGAGTTTGGCAGCCTTTCCGGTGACGACAGGAACGACCTCCAAATCGAATTTGAACCCATCCTGTACCATGGGGTACTGGAGCCAGCCGTGGATGATTCCGGGAGAAGAACTTGCCTGGTCACGGTTGGTGTAACCGTTGTAATAACCGGGAGCGACCCAGTTGCCGCTTTCGTTGACATAGCCGCCGATGTACTTGGAAAGCTCACTGGTTCCGAGAATTTTCATTCCGTCTGTCACCTGCTTTTCAGCTTCTGCATAGATGCCTTCGTAGCATGCTTCGTAAGCTGCATCATACTGGGCCTTGTAGTACTGCTCAAACATAGGAGTTCCGGGCTGCAACCCCATCTGAGTCAATGCGGCAGTAACCTTTTCAGCAGCCATCTGGGGAGCTTTTTCAGCGGCAATCTTTGCAGCAACCTGGGGAGTCAGAAGTTTTTTCTGAGTTCTGGTAAGCTGAGAGAGAACATCACCGTAGAGAGAAGTTCCGGTCTGGATACCCATGACACGCTGGGTGTAAGTGATGTGCTGGAGGAATTTCTCAGGCATGGCACCGATGAGAGATTCAGCAAGAGCAGAGGGGTTGTCTTTGCCGACCTTTGCGTAGATTCCGGCAAGTTCCTGATAGGGGAGGATCTTGTTGATACCTTCACGCATGATGGTATCGGGGTTGAGGTCGGCGTAGGCGAACTCTCCGGTACCTTCAGCGATGGTGGTTGCTCCGGCGGTGTAGTAGGTTCTGTCATAGAAGAAACCGGTGTTGACCGCGATCCGTGAAGCACGGCGGTTCTGAGCCACAATAGTACCCCGGGCAAGGCATTTGGCTTTGCCGATGGAGGTCATGAAGTCCAGATAGCGGGTGTTCCATTTGGGATTGAAGTTCCAGTAGGAGGTACGATTCCAGCCGTTATCATGAACACCGCTGGTGAAGAAGGTTCCCCAGTTGCGGCGGGAAGTCATACCGGCAGAAAAGAAGTCCACACCTTCGTTGTTCTTCCAGCTCTGGAAGTCCACACCGATACGGTCATCATTTTCAGCATAGATCTCAAGAACTCTGTAAGAGATCTTCACTTCGGGGATGGCACGGTCATATTTCTGAAGCAGTTTGCGCATCTCTTTCCAGCTCCACTCGGGAGCCTTGACCAGCAGAGCATTCAGCTCGCCGTCTACCATGATACAGGAGGGAGCCACGACAAACTGGGGATCCAGTTCGTGAGAACCGACCTTGAGCAGCATGGAACGCAGATTGGCAGCACGGCTGATCCGGGGGAAATAAACATAGACACCGGCATCAGGAGCGTAGGAGAGTCCTTTGCGGTCAAGGGATTTGATGATATTGTCAATTCCCTTTCCGGCTTTGCTGTCTTTGAAACGGTATTCTTCAGCAGAAACCAGCACAACACCGGTACCGTCATTCATCTTGACAGCCATGACCTGAGCAGGACTGGCGCTGATGCTGCGGGAACCCACAGCAGCTTCAAGATAGCTGCGGACAGCGTAGGGATCGGCATATTTCAGAGTATAGGGCTTGGTGATCACAAAGGGATCGGCGTTGTCGCGGATGACTTTCACCTCTCTGGTGGAGTCCTTGACATCAATTTTCAGCTGAGCCTGAACATTGCTGGGGGCGTAGCCGCCGGTGGTTCCGTTGTTCTTATAACGGGGAGTGCCGGGGATAGCCTGAGGAATGACAGAAACCTCTCTGCTGCCGGAGTTGTTGCCGACGGGCATGGGCACCATCTGAGCTCCAGGGACGCCGCCCTGATTCTGGCATCCGCAGAAAAGGAAACCTGCCGCCGCTGCGGAAATAAGGATTTTTTTGCTGTTCATTATTTGTTACCTTTCTTAGCAGATTTCTTTTCAGCCTTTTTTTCAGCTTTTTTCACTTCGTCTTTTTTCTCAAAGAAACTCTTGATGGGGTAATCTTTGCGTCTATCGATTTTGGTGGTGGCACTGACGTGCGTTCTGCTGCCGACAGTGGCATCAACAGGAGTGGCTTCAGCGGTGATCACGATGTAAGTGCGCTCCTGAATCTTGGTGGTGGTGCTGAAAAGATATTTGAGAATGGGAATACGGCAGAGAATAGGCAGACCGATGGTCTGTTCGACCCAGTTTTCTTTCTCATAGATCCCAAGGATCTTTTCAGTGCCGAAAGAAATGGTGGAGGAACCGGCAAAACTCACTGCGTTGGAAAGTTCAGAACCGGTGTTGCCGCGCTCAACAACACCTTTCAGGTAAAGAGCGTAGTTAAAAATCAAACCGCCTTTACCGTTCTTTCCGGGCATACAGACAAAAGGATTGATGATCTGAGCTTCAAGCTGGGGAGCGTCAGTCTCTCTGGAGCCGTCGGCATTTTCGATGTAGCTCTTGCCGATGAAGGTACGTCCGAGGCTGTTTTTACCGATCGTCTGATATTCGGGGGTCATGGAAATTGAGTAGACAAAGGGAGCTTTACTCATATCCTTGAGCTGGCTTGCCTGAAGAGTACGGAACTGAGCCATGGAACTGACAGGAGTGCTGATCATACGCAGTTCAGCGTGAGAAGCAATGCTGGCATTTCCGGACTGCTGGAGACAGCGGATGAAGCTCATGTCAAACTGGGGAGCAGTGAAGAAACCGCCGGCAGCCCAGGTGGCAGAAGTTGCAACATTCAAAGCGCCGGAGAGGACTTCATCCATAAAAAGATGACCGACGTTGTAGCCGACGTTGAAAAGGTTGACACCGGGACCGTTTTTCCACGCCAGATAGTCGAAACCCCAGTCCTTGAGGTCGCTGTCACGCAGTTCGTAGTAGTTGAGACGCACATTGACCTGGGGAAGAGGCTGATCAAGGAACTCAACATATTTAAGAGTTTTCCTGGCAGCATCGGCCTGATCGCGCCAGAAAATAGTGTTGGTTTCCTTGTTCACATAAGCTGCGCCGACAGAGGAACCGCTGGTGTTGTTGATGATGCTGGCAAACTGACTGGCAGCACGATATTTTGGGGTGTAGGCGATGCGGGAGATGCCGGTACCTTCAATACCGCTTTTGTTCATCTTGCCGGGACGGTCAAGGGCAGCGACGATTTTGTCAACATAGGGGAAAAACTCCTGAGCGGTGGAAACCAGCAGAGCTTCACGTTTGCCATTGACAGAGGTCACGCGGCGCACAGAGGAGTTGGCGCTGTAACGCTTGACGGCAGAGTTGATAAAGGGAAGAATAGATTCAGAAGAAACATTCTTCAATTCATAGACTTTACTGTCAAAACGCACCTGAGCATCTGATTGTATCAAATGGATCGTGCGGACAGCACCATTTTTCTGTCCGTCGGCAGCAACTGCCGGCAGGACCGCCACGGCAGTCAACAAAGCCATGGCTGAACAAATTTTTTTGTTCATTACTTGTTTTCCTTTCTTTATTGGGAACAATTTTGCAATTGGGAACGATTCAAGTAAATAATAAAATAATAAAGACCCTCAATTCCAGAAGGTCTTTATCTGTTCAACAATGCTCAGAGGAAATTGAATCCCATGACCAGCAGTTCGTTTTTGCCGGTCCTGCCGGTAATGACACGGAAGAGGGATTCGCTGAAAAACTCTTTTTCCTCACGGCTCTTTGGATCTTTGCCGAGACGTTTGAAACGGACTTTCCAAACATAAAGTTTGAAGGTGACGAACTCAAGTTCCGTCAGATAGGAAAAGGAAACAGGAGTCCCCAGAGAGCGTTCCATATTCCTGCGGGTCTCTTCAAACTTTTTCACATCGAACTCTTTACGGTTCTCCGGAGAAAGCTTTTCACAGAATCCTTTGGGGTCATTATTCATAAAACAAACAAGAAGTTCCCGTGAGACCTTATACTCAGCGGTTG